>NZ_JBKQWU010000003.1:0-242560 GCF_047275745.1 Amaricoccus sp. W119
CGACGGCCGCCATCAGTGATGATCTCTATCTCAGACATAAGCACGTGCTCAGGCATATGCCTAAGCCTCCATGGCTGTGCTCAAGTGTCCGGTCGAAACGGGGGCCAATTCACCGCCCTGGTCCGGCGCGCCGAACAGGCTCGCATACCCGGCGATCTCGGTCCCATCGCCAAGCCCGAGATCACCGCCGAACTTGGCGAACTTGGTCTCGAGCGCCCCTTGCAATCCGAAGTTCATGCTCCCTCCTCAGGAACCGGTGACGTTCATGAGCCCGTAGGCGATATCCGCGAGGATCAGCGAGGCCGCGCCATAGACCGCGACCCAGATGCGCCGTTCGAGCCGGTCGAGTCCGACTTCGATCTGCACAAGCCTTCGCTCGAGCTGCGACCATCGCTCCTCCGCGATGCGCTCGTTCACTTCCAGCCGCGCGGAGGCCGCGTCGAACGGTTCGTAGAGAAACCGCGACCCGCCGACCCGGGCCGTCGAACTCTGCCGCATCACGCCTCCTTCGCGCCGGGAAGACCCAGCATGCGGCGCTTCTCGGTCTCGCTCAGGAAATCGGCCGCGGCGATCCGCGACCAGAGCGCCTCCCGCTCGGCCGAGAGCGCCGGGACATTGTCCTCATCGACCCGAAGCTGGAACGCCGTGCCGTAGAACGGCGGCAGCCATCCCGAGAGCGCCGCCAGCGTCTTCGCGACCATCGGCAGCACGGTGAGGCGATAGAAGGCCCGGTGCGCCTCCTGATAATTGGCGTAGGTATTGTCGCCCGGCAGCCCGAGCAGCATCGGCGGCACCCCGAAGACGAGCGCGATATCGCGCGCGGCCGCCTCCTTCGTCTTGTGGAACTCCATGTCGGAGGGTGAGAAGCCCATCGGCTTCCAGTCGAGCCCACCCTCCAGCAGCATCGGCCGCCCGGCATTGCGCGCACCCTGATGATGCGCTTCGAGCTCGTCGATGAGCCTGCTATACTGATCCTGCCCCAGCGCGCCCATCCCGTCGGCGCCCCGGTAGACGATCGCGCCGGAGGGCCGCGCCGCGTTGTCGAGCAGACCCTTCGACCAGGCGCCGGCGGAATTGTGCACGTCGATCGCGCTTCCCGCCGCGCGGAGCGGCGTCAGCCCATAGTGATCGTCCATCGGGTGGAAGCTCTTCACATGCAGGATCGGCGGCTGGTCGGGGACCCGCATGTCGAAGACATGTTTGCGCGCGCCCACGGCGTATTGATAGGCCTCGGGCCAGCCATCGGCGCCGGGAACCACGCTCATCCGATCGGACCGCAGGCAATGCAGTTCGCGCGGCCCTCCCGCCGTATGCTGCCCCGCGGCCTCCAGGTATGCGTCGCCTGCGAGCAGGAGATTGCCATAGAACGCCTCCATGAGCGCGGCGCCGCTCTGCCCCGGATTGGGGGCCGCGAGGAGATCCAGCACCGGATGCGTGTCGAAACGGCGATCGATGTCCTGCGCGATCACCGGGACCGCAGCCGCCGCCTCGGCGATGATCTTGACGCATCGGTGGCCGACCGGATTGTCGAGGAAGCCGATGCGCGTCAGCGTTCCGGGATCGCGGGACGACCAGGCGGCGCGCCCCGCCGCCTGAAAGGCAATCAGCGGCGCGGCCGCCGAAGCCTTCGCCTCCGGTACCCGCGGCGCTCCCGCGCGAAAGAGTTGCAAGACCATGAGGCCCGCTCCCGAATTGCCCTTGCATGTGTCGTGTCGTGACCGTCCCGCGCCGGGCGCGTCGTCGCGCCTCGCGGGAGGTGATCGCTCAGAGCCCGCGCACCCGGGGCTCGCGCCAGCTTTCGGCCGGCTCGATCATGAGCTCGGTCATCGCCCAGACCAGCGCGTCGACCCGGTCCGGGCTGCCACGCCCGGTAAAACCGTTGACGCTCATGGCCGTCATCTGATCTTCAAGCGCCGGGAAAGCTCCCCGATGGCAGATCCGGCCCTGTTCGTAGAGGGCCGCGACCGGCTCCGCCCGGACCGCCTTGCCCCGCGAGGCCCGGACCGCGCGGAACGACACCAGGGGATCGACCTGCCGCACCACGGTGGACACGAGATCGCCTCCCTGGTTGACCTCGGCGATCAGACGGTCGGCCTTGAAGCGGTGAAACAGCTCCACCGCGCGCGCCGCCCAGACCGTCGGCGTCGCTCCCTTCACGCTGCCGTCGAAGATGACCTCGCCGATCCAATCCTTGGGGTGGCCGTCCCGCGCGACCCCCGCGACGACGATCCCGCATTCATCGGCATCCTCGCCGGCGCTCACCGGGGGATCGACCGCCACGACAACGCGCGTGAGCTCGAGCGGGCGCGGCGTTCGCGCCGCCTCCAGCATCGGCCAGGTCCAGAGCGCGCCTTCGACATCCGTGAGCATAGCGCCGTCGAGTTCCTGCCGGCCGAGCCTGCTTCCGGCGTAGCGCCGGGTCACGGTCTCTAGGAAGCTCTTCGCGAGATGCATCCGGTTCGCCGAGGTCGGCGCCGCCGTCCTGACCGTTTCCACGTCGGCCAGAATGGCGCGCAGGAGAGCGTTGTTCCGCGGCGTGGTCGTCACCAACTGCCGGGGCCGCGTCCCGAGCCGGAGCCCGAACTGGAGCATGTCCCAGGTCGCCTGACCCTTCGGCCATTTCGCCAACTCGTCGCTCCAGGCGCAGTCGAACTGCGGGCCGCGCAGGCTCTCGGGATCGCTCGCCGAGAAGATCCGCGCCTCCGCGCCGTTCGGCCAGACCAGCCGGCGGCGGGAGGCCTGCCAGTCCGGTATCCGGTCCGGGGGCGAGCATCGCAGGATGCCCGACTCCCCGAAAACCATCACGTCGCGGGCCTGATCGAGTGTCTCCGCGATCAACGCGACGCGGGAGCACTCGCCCGGATCTTCCGGGCAGGCTCCTTCTACGCGGGCGCGGATCCACTCCGCGCCCGCGCGTGTCTTGCCTGCGCCGCGTCCCCCGAGGATCACCCAGGTCGTCCAGTCGCCCTCAGGAGGCAACTGGTGACCTTCAAGTGCCCAGTGCTCGAAGAGCCAGGGGAGAGCGGCGAGGGCGTTCGGCGAAAGACCGTTGAGGAAACGGTCGCGGTCAGCCTCGCTTTGACCAGACAGAAAGTCTCGCAAGGATTTCCGCTCGCGCGGCGTCGAGGTCGAGCTCTCCGCCCGCCCCCTCCGATCTGCTTCGTGCGCCAAGACCAGCCTCGATGTCGAGAACAGTTTGCAAGGCAGTCTGGTGCGCCCGGATCAGAGCCTCGTCCCGCCTGCCGCTACCGGGCTGACGCCCGTCGATGCTGCGCGCGATCCGCCCGTGAAGTGCCACGGTGAGATCACGATACAACTCTCGCGCACGCTCAAGCAGATCGCTCGGCGCCGCCAATTCATAAGCTGAGATTGTCATGTGATGATCGCCCTGGCTGCTCCGCCCGGGCCGAAACGAAAACGGCAGCTCACGCCCAAGGGCGTGTCTGCCGTCGCATTTCTACCAGCTTGCCCGAAGGTATACCTTAGGGCGTACGCTATGTCAACAGCTAAATCTCTGGTTGCGCGAAATCGGCTACTGGCCGGCCTCCCTCTGCCGCTCCGCCTCGATCCGACGCCAGGCGGCCACGTTGCGATTATGTTCGCTCAGCGACGCGGCGAAGACGTGGCCACCAGTGCCATCCGCCACGAAATAGCGCATGTCACCATCCGCCGGATTGGCCGTCGCCTCGATCGCCGCCTTGCCGGGATTGGCGATCGGCGTCGGCGGCAGCCCCTGAATCACATAAGTATTGTAAGGAGTTGGCCGCGATAGCTCGCTCGCCCGAAGGCCGCGTCCCAGTGCCTCCCTGCCCTCGGTCAGCCCATAGATCACCGTCGGGTCGGTCTGCAGGCGCATGCCCTCCCGCAGCCGGTTCTCGAAGACCGAGGCCACCATCGCCCGCTCGTCGGGCACGCCGGTCTCCTTCTCGACGATCGAGGCGAGGATCAGCAGTTCCTCCGGCGTGCTGAGCGGCAGGCCCTGTTTCCGGTTGGCCCAGGCCTCGGCGAGAATCTCCTCCTGCCGCCCGCGCATCCGGTCGATCAGCGCCTGGCGCGAATCGCCCCGCTGGTAGTCATAGCCCGCCGGCGCCAGCGACCCTTCGCCCGGGACCTCGGCGATCTCGCCCGACAGGTCGTCCCGCCCGTTCAGCAACTCGACCACCTGCCAGCTCGTCCAGCCTTCAGGCACGACGATCTGGCGCAGGACGTTGCCGCCCCGGTTCATCAGCGCGAGGATATCCTTCATCGAGGCGCCGGCGGGGATCTCGTATTCGCCGTATCTGAGCCCCTGATCCTGTTTCGAATACCGAGCGGCGATCCGGAACATCGACCCGTTGCGAATGGCCCCGCCGTCCTCGAGTTTCGCGGCGATGCTCGACAGCCCCTCGCCGCGATCGACCTCCATCAGCAGTGGCTCCGCCAACGGCCCCGGCGCGGCATACTGCCGCTGCCCCCAGACGATCACCCCGAAGAGCAGGGCGAGGCCGACGATCAGGACGGTCAGGGCATTGGCGGCGAGGTTCCGAAACATGCGGCGATCCTACACCGGACGGCGCAGGACCAGCGAGGCATTGGTGCCGCCGAAGCCGAACGAATTCGAGAGCGCGATGTTGATCTCCCGCTTCACCGCTTCCTTCGGCGCCAGGTCAATCGGGGTCTCGACGCTCGGATTGTCGAGGTTCAGCGTCGGAGGCGCCACCTGATCGCGCAGCGCCAGCACGCAGAAGATCGCCTCGATCGCGCCAGCCGCGCCAAGCAGATGCCCGGTCGCCGATTTCGTCGAGGACATCGTCACCTTGCTCGCCGCGTTCCCGAGGAGCCGAGCGACGGCCCCGAGTTCGATCTCGTCGCCGACCGGCGTCGAGGTCCCATGCGCGTTCACATAGTCGATGTCCGCCGGCGCGATCCCGGCGTCCTTCAGCGCCGCCGCCATCGCCCGGTAACCGCCGCTGCCATCGGGCGCCGGCGAGGTGATGTGATGGGCGTCGCCGGAGAGGCCATAGCCGATCACCTCGGCGTAGATCTTCGCCCCGCGCGCCTTGGCATGCTCGTATTCCTCGAGGACCACGATCCCCGCGCCTTCGCCCATGACGAAACCGTCGCGATCCTTGTCATAGGGTCTGCTGGCCTTCTCGGGCGTATCGTTGAACCCGGTCGAGAGCGCCTTGCAGGCGGCGAATCCGGCGATGCCGATCTCGCAGATCGCACCCTCCGCGCCGCCCGCGACCATCACATCGGCGTCGCCGTACTTGATGAGCCGGGCGCCGTCGCCGATGGCATGTGCCCCGCTCGAACAGGCGGTGACCACGGCATGGTTCGGACCCTTGAACCCGTACTTGATCGAAACCTGCCCCGAGCAGAGGTTGATGAGGCTGCCCGTGATGAAGAACGGGGACACCCGCCGGGGGCCCTTCTCCTTCAGCGTGATCGCCGTCTGGGCGATGTTATCCAGACCGCCGATGCCGGAGCCGATGATCACGCCCGTGCGCTCCCGGTCGGCCTCGTCCTCGGGCATCCAGCCCGAGTCCTCGACCGCCATCTGCGCCGCCGCCATCGCGAAGAGGATGAAGTCGTCGACCTTGCGCTGCTCCTTCGGCGGCATCCAGTCATCGGCGTTGAAGGTGCCGTCCGTCCCGTCGCCGCGGGGAACCTCGCAGGCGATGTCGCAGGCGAGATGACTCGCGTCGAACCGCGTGATCTTGCCCGCGCCCGACTGGCCGGCGATCAGCCGGGCCCAGGTCTCCTCCACGCCGCTGGCCAGGGGCGTAACCAGGCCAAGACCGGTGATAACCACGCGCCGCTTCGTCATTTTCACGCCCTCTTGTCGGTTTTGCGACCCTTTAGCCCGAAGCCCGCGGACCGACAAGCCCGGGGACCGTGCCAGCACATGAAAACGGCGCCCGGAACCCCCGGACGCCGTCGCGCCGCACCGAATTCAGGGCAATCGGTCAGGAGTTCGCCGAGATGAACTTCACCGCGTCGCCGTAGGTCTGGATCGTCTCGGCCGCGTCGTCCGGGATCTCGATGCCGAATTCTTCTTCGAACGCCATCACCAGCTCGACGGTGTCGAGGCTGTCCGCGCCGAGGTCGTCGATGAACGAGGCGTTGTCGGTGACCTTGGACTCGTCAACGCTCAGATGCTCCACGACGATCTTTTTGACGCGTTCTGCGATATCGCTCATTGTCTCTTCCTCTTTGGATCCCGGTCCGGGAGTCTTGACCTTTTCCGCCGATCCCCGGTCCGTCGCGCCGCTCGGGCAGTCCGAGGTGGTCCGAAGCTCGCCTATGGCTCGTCGCGCGCTATAGCATAACCGGGGCGCGCCGCAAATGTTAATGCGGGTGGCGCCAAGTCGCGCCCCCCGGTGGTTAAATCATGGCCATTCCGCCATTTACGTGCAGAGTCTGTCCGGTCACATAGCCTGCCTCCGACGACGCGAGATAGGCCACGGCGGCGGCGATCTCCTCGGAACTCCCCATCCGCCCGGCCGGAATGCCACCGAGAATCCGCCCCCGCTGATCGTCGTTCAGCGCGTCGGTCATCGCCGTCGCGATGAAGCCCGGCGCGACGCAGTTCACCGTCACGCCCCGGCCCGCGACCTCCTGGGCGAGGCTCTTCGACATGCCGATCACGCCCGCCTTGCTCGCCGCGTAGTTGGCCTGTCCGGGATTGCCCGTCACGCCGACGACCGAGCTGATGTTGATGATCCGCCCCCAGCGTGCCTTCATCATGCCCCGGAGCACGCCGCGCGAAAGCTTCATCACGCTCGTCAGGTTCACCGCGATGACCGTCGCCCAGTCCTCGTCGGACATGCGCATGAAGAGTTGATCGCGCGTGATCCCGGCGTTGTTGACGAGAATGTCGACCCCGCCCATCGCCTCCGCCGCCCGTTTCGGCAGCGCGTCGACCGCTTCCGGGTCGGACAGGTCGCAGGGCACCACGAAGGCCGCGTCGCCGATCTCCCCCGCGAGTTCCTCGAGCGGCGCGACCCGTGTGCCCGACAGCGCGACCTTCGCGCCCTGTGCCGCTAGCACCCGCGCCACATGGCCGCCGATGCCCCCCGAGGCCCCCGTCACCAGCGCGGCCTTTCCCGTCAGATCGAACATGCTTTCCTCCCCCTCAGACCCGAGCTTCGCGTCACGCGGACGCCAGGGCCGCCACATCGGCCGGCCCGTTGACCGCGCTGACCGCGACACTTCTGTCGATCCGGCGGATCATCCCGCTCAGCGCCTTGCCGGCGCCGATCTCGACCATCTCCTGAACGCCCTGCCCGGCCATCCAGAGCACGCTCTCGCGCCAGCGCACCCGGCCCGTCACCTGCTCGACCAGGAGGCGCCGGATCTCGTCCGGATCGCTCACGGCCTCGGCGACGACATTGGCGACCACCGGCACCGCCGGCGCCCTGATCTCCACATCGCCGAGCGCGGCCCGCATCGCTTCCGCCGCCGGCGCCATCAGCGCGCAATGGAACGGCGCGCTCACCGGCAGGAGCAGCGCGCGCTTGGCACCCTTCGCCTTGGCGATCTCCACCGCGCGCTCCACGGCGGCCTTGTTGCCCGAGACCACGACCTGCGCCGGGTCGTTGTCGTTCGCCGCCTCGCAGACCTCGCCCTGCGCCGCCTCGGCCGCGACGGCCTCGGCGCCCGCGAGATCGAGCCCGAGCAGCGCCGCCATCGCGCCGACGCCGACCGGCACCGCCTCCTGCATCGCCCGGCCTCGAAGCCTGAGCAGCCGCGCCGCGTCGCTCACGCTCAAGGCCCCGGCGGCCGCCAGCGCCGAATATTCGCCGAGCGAATGGCCGGCGACGAAAGCCGCCTTGTCGATGCCGAACCCCTCGGCCTCCATCGCCCGGAACGCCGCGAGCGAAGTCGCCATCAGCGCCGGCTGCGCATTGGCGGTCAGGGTGAGATCGGCGATGTCGCCGTCCCAGATCAGGGCCGAAAGCTTCTCGCCAAGCGCCGCGTCCACTTCCTCGAACACCGCCGCCGCGGCCGGATAGGCCTCCGCGAGATCCTTGCCCATGCCGATCACCTGAGCGCCCTGCCCAGGGAAGACAAACGCCCGTTTCATGGTCCGGTCTCCCTCGTTTTCAGCCTGACTAGCGCCCGCCCGCCCGAGCGTCCAGCCGTAGGGTGGGTGATTCACCCACCATTCCCACCCGCCATTCCCTCAGAACGCGAGCCGGCCGCCCTCCTTGACTTCCTTCATCACGAAGAAGGTCCGCGTCTGCCGGACGCCGGGAAGCGCGATCAGCGCCTCGGCGTGCAGCTTGTTGAAGTCACCGATGTCGCGCGCGCGGATCTTCAGGAGATAGTCGAAATCTCCGGCGACCAGATGGCAGTCGAGCACCACCGGCAAGGCCAGCACCGCCGTCTCGAAGGCCGCGAAACTCTCCGGGGTCGAGCGGTCGAGGACCACGCCGACCAGCACCACGGCGCCAAGCCCGACCCGCTCCGGCGCGATCACCGCCCGGACCTCGCGGATTACCCCCGCGTCGATCAGCCGCCGCGTCCGTCGATGACAGGTCGCCGGGCTGACGCTGATCCGCTCCGCCAGATCCGCGTTCGACATCCGCCCGTCCTCCTGCGACGCACGCAGCAGCAGGAGGTCGATTCGGTCCAGTTCGGCTTCGGAAGATTCGTTCATGTCACGGGCCGACATAGTTCTCTTCTCTCAGGCTGGCCAACCTGACGCAACGGATAGCATGGGAATGCTCCCAAGTTTGAAAGCACTCACCGCGCCGCCCGTGCTAACCCGGGCCCCGAAACAGAACGCAACGGAGTCCGCATGCGCCTCGACAAATTCGAACGCTACCCCCTCACCTTCGGCCCGACGCCGATCGAGCATCTGCCGCGGCTGACCGAAGCGCTCGGCGGCGAGGTCGAGATCTACGCCAAGCGCGAGGACTGCAACTCCGGCCTCGCCATGGGCGGCAACAAGCTCCGCAAGCTCGAATACATCGTGCCCGACATCCTCGCCTCCGGGGCGGATACGCTGGTCTCGATCGGCGGCGTGCAGTCGAACCACACCCGCATGGTCGCGGCGGTCGCCGCCAAGCTCGGGCTCAAATGCCGGCTCGTGCAGGAAAGCTGGGTGCCGCACGAGGATGCCGTCTACGACCGCGTCGGCAACATCCTGATGACCCGCCTGATGGGCGCCGACAGCCGCGTCGTCGAGGACGGGTTCGACATCGGCATCCGCAAGACCTGGGAGGCCGCGATGGACGAGGTACGGGCCTCGGGCGGCAAGCCCTACGGCATTCCCGCCGGCGCCTCGGTCCACCCGCTCGGCGGCCTCGGCTATGTCGGCTTCGCCGAGGAGGTGCGCGCGCAGGAGGCGGAGCTCGGCTTCGCCTTCGACTATATCATCGTCTGCGTGGTCACCGGCTCGACCCAGGCCGGCATGATCGTCGGCTTCAAGGCGGATGGCCGCGCCGAAAGGGTGATCGGCATCGACGGCTCCGGCACGCTCGACCAGACCCGCGCCCAGGTCGCGGAGATCGCGCGCAGGACCGCCGATCTGGTCGAACTCGGACAGGAGATCACCGGGGCCGACATCCACATCAACCCCGACTACGCCTATCCCGCCTATGGCGTCCCCTCGCGCGAGACCAACGAGGCGATCCGCCTCGCCGCCCGGACCGAGGCGATGATCACCGACCCGGTCTATGAGGGGAAATCGATGCAGGGCATGATCGACCTGACGCGCAAGGGCTTCTTCCCGAAAGGCTCCCGCGTTCTCTACGCCCATCTCGGCGGCGCCCCGGCGCTCAACGGATATGCATATACATATCGCAACGGCTGATCCGGCGACCGGGCGAGCCGGGTCCGGGCGGTCAATATGCTAATGCATGTCCGCGCCCAAGGCGTTTCTCCATCGCGTCCCGCCCGCGCGACGGGAAGCGCCCCCGGTTCGGCCAGCACCGCCGCCCTTGCCTTTTCACGGCCGATCTGACATAGCCCGGCATCCCTCCAAGGATTGCGTCGCGCGGCCTCTCGTATGGACCAGGAGGGGGTCGGTTCCATTTTGAAGCCCGCTTGGAAACAGGTGACATATGTCTCTTTACGAGCATGTCTTCATCGCGCGTCAGGATCTCTCCAACGCGCAGGCCGAAGGCCTCATCGAACATTTCGGCCAGGTCCTGAAGGACAACGGCGGCTCGGTCGTCGGCTCCGAATACTGGGGCCTCAAGACGATGGCCTACAAGATCAACAAGAACCGCAAGGGGCATTACGCCTTCCTGAAGTCGGATGCGCCCTCCGACGCGGTTCAGGAAATGGAGCGGCTGATGCGGCTCCACGAGGACGTGATGCGCGTCCTGACCGTGAAGGTCGACGCCCATGAGGAAGGCCCCTCGGTGGTCGTCCAGTCGAAGAACCAGCGCGACGAGCGCGACCGCGGCCGCCGCCCGCGCCGCGACGACGACAACAACTGAGCAGGAAGGCATAAACCATGGCGACCAGACCGTTTTTCCGCCGCCGCAAGTCCTGCCCCTTCTCGGGTGCCAACGCGCCCCGGATCGACTACAAGGACGTGAAGCTGCTGCAGCGCTACATCTCCGAACGCGGCAAGATCGTGCCCTCGCGCATCACCGCCGTTTCCTCGAAGAAGCAGCGTGAGCTTGCCCGCGCGATCAAGCGCGCCCGCTTCGTCGCCCTCCTGCCCTACGCCGTGAAGTAAGGAGCCAGAGAGATGGAAGTCGTACTTCTCGAACGCGTCGCGAAACTCGGCCAGATGGGCGAGGTCGTGAACGTCAAGCAGGGCTACGCCCGCAACTTCCTGCTGCCGCAGGGCAAGGCGCTCCGCGCGACGCCCGCGAACATGAAGCGCTTCGAGAACGAGCGCGCGCAGCTCGAAGCCCGCAACCTCGAAGCCAAGGGCGAGGCCGAGAAGGTCGCCGCCAAGCTCGACGGCCAGAGCTTCGTCGTGATTCGCTCCGCCTCCGACGGCGGCGCGCTCTACGGGTCGGTCAACACCCGCGACATCGCCGACGCCGCGACCGAGAACGGATTCTCGCTCGACCGCCGACAGGTCGTGCTGAACCAGCCGATCAAGGAACTGGGCCTGCACGGCATCGAGGTGCACCTGCACCCCGAAGTGACCGCGACGATCACCGTCAACGTCGCGCGCAGCACCGAGGAAGCCGAGATCCAGGCCACCGGCAAGAGCATCCAGGACCTCCAGGCCGAGGCCGACGCCGAGGCGGAGTTCGATATTCAGGAACTCTTCGACGACATCGGCGGCGCGGTCGAACCCGGCGACGACGACCGCTGAGCGTTCCGACCTCGGACATCTGGAAAGCCCCGCCCCTCCGGCGGGGCTTTCTTTTTTGGACTACTGTCCTGTGTCGCACCAGCCGCGGCGGGCGTCCAATCCACCCTTGAACGGCTGCGTTGAGCCCATGCTATCCTACAAAATCTCAGATTTGCGCGGCGATACTTGACTTGTCGATGATGGACCAGACGTTCTGAATCTTTCCATCCCGGAATTCGTAGAACACATTCTCGTCGAAGCGGACCCGCTTGCCGTTCACGCCTAAACCGAAGAGTTCGCCCGCCGGCGTGCAGTCGAATGCAAGCCGGCTGGCAATTATGGGCGGGTCGCAGGCAAGAACCGCGATGTTGAAGGAAAGATCAGGGATAGCACGGAAATCCGCAACGAGCATGTCCAAGTAGCCTTCGAGGCCGATTGTGGCGTCGTTGTATCGCACTTGGTTGGCAACAAAATGATGAAGATCCTGCCATCCCTGCCTGTTCAAGCACGCGATGTATCCCTGATAGGACTGTATGATCTCGTCTCGCCCCACTGCTCCCTCCTCAGTGTTCCGCCTGCACTGACTACAATTTGCGGGAGAGAAGAGGCAACGGCACGTCTGCTTTGTCCCGCGTCTCGGACCCTGCCCCGTAACAGACACGTCCGCGCGCATCGGACCATCGCCGGTTCACCCCTCACCCCACCGCCGCGCTGGTCCGGACCTGCCAGGCCAGGCGGTCCTGACGGGCGGTGAGGATGGCGATGACGACCCAGGTGCCGTGGAACACCAGCCCCGCGAGCACGACGACGAGCCCCGGGATCGGCCCGACGGCGGCGCGGATCAGGAAGACGTCCCAGTTCGGCACCGAGATCGGGTGGATCGCGAGCTTCCCGTAATAGGCCACCGCCTGCACCGCGAGGATATAGCCGTAGTTCTTGCGAATCCGTCGCCCGATCGCGCGGAGATAGCTGATGTGGAAATCCGGGTGCTGGTAGTCGTTGGCCAGCAGCCGGTTCCAGCTGCCGTCCCGGCGCACGCCCTCGCCGCGCAGCAGGGGTCCGCAGACATCCGTCTCGAGGAGGCGGCATCGCGCGCGCCAGACGTTGAAGTAGCGGTAGCGCCGCGCCTCGAACATCAGGAATACCGCGACCAAGAGGCCGACCAGAATCAGCGGCAGCGGCGAGGCTCCGGGGCCGGCGAAGGTCAGCGACAGCGCGAGGCCGGTCGTCACCACCGCCCAGTTCGTCGTCTGGTCGAGCCGCGTTCGCCAGATCGTGCTCCGGTAGACCTCGGCCCGGTAGATATGCGCCAGCATTCCCATTTCGGCCGAGTCGAACTTTCCGCTCTTGTCGTCCTGGCCCGCGTCCATGCCTCGTCCCCCTGTCGTTCCGGACAGTCTCCACCCGGTAGTCCACTATCGCAACCCGCCGGGCCGAGCCAGCACTTGCCGTCCCGAGGTGTTCCCCGCTATCCCCACAACTCACAGGCGGCGCCCCGGGACTTCCGGGGTATAACGACCGCTTCGAGGAGAGAGCAGCATGGCCGATGGACCGACCGCGCCCGAGGAGCTTTCGGGCACAACCCTGCCGCATAATGTCGAGGCGGAGCAGGCGCTTCTGGGCGCGCTTCTGGTGAACAACGACGTCTATGACCGGGTGGCGGCGATTCTGCGCCCGGGTCACTTCTTCGACCCCGTGCATGCCCGGATCTACGAGGTGGCGGGCGAGCGGATCAAGAAGAACGCGCTCGCGACCCCCGTGACGCTCAAGGCCTTCTTCGAGGAGGACGCGGGCCTCGCCGAACTGGGCGGCCCGGCCTATCTCGTCCGGCTCGCGGGGGCGGCGATCTCGCTTTTCGCCGCGCGTGACTACGCGCAGCTGATCTACGATCTCGCGATCCGGCGCGACCTCATCCTGATCGGCCAGGGGATCGCCGAGAAGGCGATGCGCGTCGATCTCGACAGCGAGCCCAAGGACCAGATCGTCGCCGCCGAGCAGGAGCTCTACCAGCTCGGCGAACAGGGCAAGGTCGACAAGGGGTTCGTCACCTTCCGCCGCGCGGTGACCGAGGCGGTCAACGTGGCGAACGCCGCCTATTTGCGCGACGGCGGGCTCGCCGGCATCTCGACCGGTCTCGCCGACATCGACAAATGGCTGGGCGGGCTGCACAATTCCGACCTGCTGATCCTCGCCGGCCGTCCCTCTATGGGCAAGACCGCGCTTGCGACCAACATCGCCTACAACATCGCGCGGAACTACAAGCGCGGCATCCGTCCCGATGGCAGCGAGGGGGCGATCGAAGGCGGCGTCGTTGGTTTCTACAGCCTCGAGATGTCCTCCGAACAGCTCGCGGCGCGCATTCTCTCGGAAGCGAGCCGCGTGCCCTCGGAACAGATCCGCCGCGGCGACATGACCGAGGAGGAGATGCGCCGCTTCATCCAGGCGGCGCGCGATCTCGAGAACTGCCCGCTCTTCATCGACGACACGCCCGCGCTGCCGATCTCGACCATCGCCGCGCGGGCGCGCAGGCTGAAGCGCCAGCACGGGCTCGACGCGCTCTTCATCGACTATCTGCAGCTCGCCCGCCCCGCCTCCTCCCGGTCCGAGGGCCGCGTGCAGGAGGTCTCCGAGATCACGCAGGGGCTGAAGGCGATCGCGAAGGAGCTGAACGTTCCGGTGATCGCCCTTTCCCAGCTCTCCCGTCAGGTCGAAAGCCGCGAGGACAAGCGGCCGCAACTTTCCGACCTCCGCGAGTCGGGCTCGATCGAGCAGGACGCCGACGTGGTGATGTTCGTCTTCCGCGAGGAATACTACCACGAGCGTCTGGAGCCGCCGCAGAACGACCCGAAATACGTCGACTGGCAGACCAAGATGAGCGACCTGCACGGCAAGGCGGAATGCATCATCGGCAAGCAGCGCCACGGGCCGGTCGGGACCGTGCGCCTCGCCTTCGAGGGCGCCTTCACCCGGTTCTCGAACCTCGTGCGACCGTATCAGGCCGGATCGGACATCGATTTCGGCTGAGATTCCGGCTGAGCTTTCGCCCGAGATTCCGGGCGGACTGAAACCGTTTGCCGGCTCCCGCGTTGAGAGCGGACAGAAACAAGCGAGGTTAACATGCGTACCATCACCACCATCCTGGCTCTCGGCTTCGTCGTCGCTCTCGCGGGCTGCAACACCATGCGCGGCGCGGGGCAGGACATCGAGTCGGGCGGAGAGGCCATCAGCGATCAGGCGACCGAAACCCAGAACAGCATGTAACCTCCAGGGAATCGGCGGCGGTCAGGTGAGAAAGACCGCCGCCAGCCCCAGAAAGGCGAAGAAGCCGAAGACATCGGTGATCGTCGTCACGAACGTCCCGGAGGCCAGCGCCGGATCGGCGCCGACCCTTTCCAACCCGATCGGCACGAGAACCCCGGCCAAGGCCGCGATCACCATGTTCCCGACCATTGCGATGGCGATCACGCCGCCGATGGCCACATCCTGATAATAGAGCCCGCTCATCGCCCCGATCATCACGGCGAAGCCCAGCCCGTTGATCAGGCCGACCACCGCCTCGCGGCCGATCACGCGCGGCATGTTGGAGGCGGTCAGGTTCCGCGTCGCGAGCGCGCGCACCGCCACCGTCAGCGTCTGCGTTCCCGCGTTACCGCCCATCGAGGCCACGATCGGCATCAGGACCGCGAGCGCCACCACCGATTCGATCACCCCGGTGAAGAGCGAGATCACCGCCGAAGCGAGGATCGCCGTGCCGAGATTGATGGTGAGCCAGATGAACCGGCTCCGCGCGATCTCGGCGACCCCGTCGTTCAGCCCCTCGTCGCCGACACCCGCGAGCAGGCGGAAGTCCTCTTCCGTTTCCTCTTCCAGCACGCCCATCGCGTCGTCGATCGTCACCATCCCGACGAGCCGGCCATCGGCGTCGACCACCGGCGCCGAGATCAGGTGGTACTTGTTGAAGTCATGGGCGACTTCCTCCTGCGACTGGTCGACTTCGAAGGTCCGGAAATCCTCGCTCATCAGGTCGCGGAGCCGCGCGACACGGGGCGCGGCCATCAGCCGGCCGAGGCTGACGAGGCCGATCGGCTTGAACTGCGGGTTGACGATGATGATGTCGTAGAAGCTCTCAGGCAGGTCCTCCTCGTTGCGCATGAAGTCGATCGCCTCACCCACCGTCCAGTGTTCGGGGGCGAGCACGACCTCGCGCTGCATCAGACGGCCGGCGGAATATTCCTCGTAGGTGGCGAGCGAGCGTTCGACCGCGAGCCGGTCGACGAGATCGAGCGCGCCGAGCAGGCGTTCCTGCTGCGGCTCGTCCAGATCCTCGGCGAGATCGACCACGTCATCGGTCTCGAGATCCTGGACCGCCGCCTTCAGCACCGCGTCCGGCAGTTCCTCGAGGATCTCGTCGCGGACGCCCTCGTCGAGTTCGGACAGCACCGCGCCGTCGAATCCGTCGCCCCAGAGCTTGATCAGATCGCGCCGCTCGTTACGGTTGATCTGTTCCAGCAGGTCGGCGATGTCGGCGGCGTGCAGCGGCTCCAGCAGGTGTTCGAGGCGCGGCCGGTCCTCGGTCTCGACGGCTTCGAGCACCGCCTCGACCTTGCGCCGGGTCAGCTTGTCGCCCTCGATCTCGGCCTGGATCTCCGCCTCGAGCCGCGCCGCCTCCTCGGCCCGCGCGGCTTCTTCCTCGGCCTCCCGCGCCGCGCGCGCCGCCTCCCGCGCCGCCCGGTCCTCGGCTTCCGTCTCGTCGGAGATTTCGGGACCCGCGTCGGCGTTCCCGCCCTCCGCGTCGGGCCGGGGGGCGACCTCCCGCTCATCGGCGTCACCGGGCTTCGGCGCGTGCTTCTCGTCCTCGGTCATCGTCGTCTCCTCGCACGGCCTCGCGCAGCGAAATTACACAGAACGCCCCGGACAAAAAGCCGCGGCGGCGAACAAACTGTGCCCCACCGCCGATTTCGGCGGCATTCCCGGCGGAGCGCCCACCACAGGCGCGCGGAGCCGGGGCACGCGGCCTTGACGCTCGGCCCGGCATCGTTCCCAGTGTCCCGATCTGGCGAGGGGAGACTGAACGTGGCGCGTGCTAGCCTGACCATCGATCTCGACGCCATCACGGCGAACTGGCGCGCGCTCGCGGCGATCGCCGGGCCCCGGGTGGAGGCCGCGGCCGTCCTCAAGGCGGATGCCTACGGGCTCGGCACCGCCCGGGTCGGGCCGGCGCTCCGCGCGGCCGGCGTCCGGTCCTTCTTCGTCGCGCTCGCCGAGGAAGGCGCCGCGCTCCGCGCCGCGATCGGCCCCGGCCCGTCGATCCGGGTCCTGAGCGGGCTGATGCCGGGGGACGCCGCCCTCTGCCGCGAAGCGGCGCTGACGCCCTGCCTCAACAGCCCGGAGCAACTGGGCGAATTCGAATCGGACCTCGCCGGGGCGCCCTGCTCGGTCCAGATCGACAGCGGCATGCAGCGCCTCGGCTTCGCCCCCGCCGACCTCTCCGCCTGCGCCGAACGACTGCGCGCGCTCCGGCCCGATCTGGTGATGAGCCATCTCGCCTGCGCCGACCTGCCTCACCCGCGCAACACGCTCCAGCTCGAGCGATTCGCCGCCGGCTCCGCCCTGCTGCCCGGCATCCCGCGGAGCCTCGCGGCGACGCCCGGCATCCTGCTCGGCCCCGGCTGGCATTTCGATCTCGTCCGGCCGGGCGTCGGCCTATTCGGCGGTCTGCCCTTCGCGGCCGCCCGGCCCGTGGTCCGCCTCGCGCTGCCGGTCATCCAGACCCGCGCCGTCGAGCCCGGCGAGGCCGTCGGCTATGGCGCCGCCTGGATCGCGGAGCGGCCGTCCGTCGTGGCCACGGTCTCGGGCGGATACGCCGACGGCCTGCTGAGAGCCATCGGGGGCGGGATCGGGGGTGGGATCGGCGGTCGTATCGAGGCGACGGGCATCTTCCTCTACGCGGGCGACGTAGCCTGTCCGATGATCGGCCGGGTCTCGATGGACCTCATCACCGTCGATGTCACCGAGCTCGCCTCGGTGCCGCCGCGCCTCGAAATTCTGAACGCGCGTCAGGGTGTTGACGATCTCGCGAGCGCCGCCGGCACCATCGGTTACGAGATACTGACGGCCCTTGGCGACCGGTACGAACGCGTCTACAACGGCGCCGCCCTGCCATTGGACCCCGCATGAACCCTGGTATCATCGTTTTCGGTTTCCTGGCCTCCGTCGGCCGGTCCGTCCTCGCGCTCCTGAACGCGACGGGACGGATCACGCTCTTCGCGGTCCAGACACTCTCGCACCTGCTGCGTCCGCCGTATTATCCGGTGGAATTCGCGCGGCAGATGCTCTCCATCGGCTATTTCTCGCTGCCGGTCGTCGGCATGACCGCGCTCTTCACCGGCGCCGCGCTCGCGCTCCAGATCAAGGCGGGGGGCGGCCAGATCGCCAGCGAGACGCTGGTGCCCTCGGTCGTGGCGATCGGCATCGTGCGCGAGCTCGGCCCCGTTCTCGCTGGTCTCATGGTCGCGGGCCGGATCTCCTCCTCGATCGCGGCCGAGATCGGCACGATGCGCGTGACGGAGCAGATCGACGCGCTGACCACGCTTTCGACCGACCCGATGAAGTACCTCGTGCTGCCGCGCGTCCTCGCCGCCTTCGTCGCTCTGCCGCTGCTCGTCGCGGTCGCGAATGTCATCGGCATCTTCGGCGGCTATCTGATCGCGGTCGGGACCTTCGGCTTCAATCCGGGCGCCTATATCCGCAACACGCTCGACTATATCGACCAGATCAGCGTCGTCTCCAGCCTCGTGAAGGCCGGGACCTTCGGCTTCATCCTCGGCCTGATGGGCTGCTACCACGGCTACAATTCCGGCCGGGGCGCGCTCGGGGTGGGTCAGGCGACCACCAACGCGGTCGTCTCCTCCTCGATCCTGATCCTCGCCGCCAACTACATGCTGACGCAGGCGTTCTTCTGATGTCCGGACCCGTATCAACCACGCCCAGGATCGCGCTCGTCGACGTGCACAAGTCCTTCGGCCCGAAGACGGTGCTCGCCGGCGTCAACCTCGCCGTGACCCGGGGCGAGAGCCTCGTCATCATCGGCGGCTCGGGCACCGGCAAGTCCGTCACGCTGAAATGCATGCTCGGCATCATGACCCCCGAACGGGGCCAGGTGCTGATCGACGGCACGCCGATCGAGAAGACCGACCGCGAGGCCTTCCTCAACGATTTCGGGATGCTGTTCCAGGGCGGCGCGCTCTTCGACAGCCTCACCGTCTGGCAGAACGTCGGCTTCCGGCTGCGCCGCAAGCCGTTCGCGCTCTCGAAACAGGAGGCGCGGGACCGCGCGATCGCCAAGCTCGCCCGCGTCGGCCTCGGGCCCGAGACGGCGGATCTCTTCCCGGCGGAGCTTTCGGGCGGCATGCAGAAGCGCGTCGGCCTCGCCCGCGCCATCGCGACCGACCCGCATGTGATCTTCTTCGACGAGCCGACGGCCGGTCTCGATCCGATCATGGCGGGGGTGATCAACGACCTGATCCGCGAGTTGGTGACCGAGATGGGCGCGACCGCGGTGACGATCACCCATGACATGACCACGGTGCGCACGGTCGCGGACAACGTGGCGATGCTGCACGATGGCAAGGTGCGCTGGCACGGTCCGGTCGGCGAGATGGACGATGCCACCGACCCCTATCTCGACCAGTTCATCCACGGCCGCGCCACGGGGCCGATCGCGGCGATCCGCTGAGGCGCCGAGCGGTATGGCCGCCCGCGCTCCCCGCTATGCCTGCGTCGAATGCGGCGCCACCCATGCGAAATGGTCCGGCCGGTGCGATGCCTGCGGGGTGTGGAATTCGATCGTGGAGGACGCGGGGCTGGCGCCGGGTCCTGCGAAATCGCTCGGGGCTGCGCGGGGGCGGCCGGTCGTGCTCTCGGACCTCTCCCATGCCGAGCCGGAGCCGCCCCGGACGCTTTCGGGGATCGCGGAACTCGACCGGGTGCTCGGCGGCGGACTCGTCCCCGCCTCGGCGGTGCTGGTCGGGGGCGACCCGGGCATCGGCAAGTCGACGCTGCTCCTGCAGGCGGCGGCCGCCTTCGCGCGCGCGGGGCGCGGTCCCGCGCCGATCTATGTCTCGGGCGAGGAGGCTTCGGCGCAGATCCGGATGCGCGCGGCCCGGCTCGGGCTTTCGGACGCGCCGATCCGGCTCGCCGCCGAGACCAATCTGCGCGACATCCTGACCACGCTCGAAGCCGAACGCCCCTCGGTCGCGATCATCGATTCGATCCAGACCATGTGGGCCGATCACGTCGAGAGCGCGCCCGGCTCGGTCGCCCAGGTCCGCGCCGCCGCGCATGAACTCGTCAGCTTCGCCAAGCGCCGGGGCACGGCGGTCATCCTCGTCGGCCATGTGACCAAGGAGGGCCAGATCGCGGGACCGCGCGTGGTCGAGCACATGGTCGATACCGTGCTCTATTTCGAGGGCGAGCGGGGTCACCAGTTCCGCATCCTCCGCTCGGTCAAGAACCGCTTCGGGCCGGCCGACGAGATCGGCGTCTTCGAGATGACCGGCGCCGGGCTCGCCGAAGTCGCGAACCCTTCCACGCTCTTCCTCTCGGAACGCGGCGCCGCCTCGCCGGGCTCGGTCGTCTTCGCCGGGATCGAGGGGACGCGCCCCCTGCTCGTCGAGGTGCAGGCCCTCGTCGCGCCCTCGGTACTCGGCACGCCCAGACGCGCGGTGGTCGGCTGGGATCAGGGCCGGCTCGCGACCGTGCTCGCCGTGCTCGAATCCCGCTGCGGCGTCGGATTCGCCGGGCTCGATGTCTATCTCAACATCGCGGGCGGGCTCCGGATCTCCGAACCCGCCGCCGACCTCGCCGTCGCGGCCGCGCTCGTCTCCGCCCGCGAGGGCATCGCGCTGCCGGCCGATCTGGTCGTCTTCGGAGAAATCAGCCTCTCGGGCGCGCTCCGCCCGATCGCGCAGGGCGAAGCCAGGCTCCGCGAGGCGGCCAAACTCGGCTTCGGCGGCGCCTATGCGCCCAAAGGGTCGAAACTGCCCGCGGCGAGCGGTCTCGCCATGGAGACGGTTGCGAACCTCGCCGGCTTCATAGAGAAGTGTTTCGGGCCCGCGCGATCGGAACCCGTAAAACGAGTACCTGGGGACGGTTAGGGTATCGAGGGATGGACGGTTTCACTCTTGTCGACGGCATCGTGCTCGCCGTCATCATCCTCTCCGCCATTCTCGCCTATGCGCGGGGCCTCGTGCGGGAGATGCTCTCGATCACCGGCTGGGTCGTGGCCGCGATCGCGGCCTTCGCCTTCGCCCCGGCCGTCGATCCGCTGATGCGCGAGATCCCGGTGCTGCGCGACGTTCTGGGCACGAACTGCGAGCTTGGCCTGCTCGCGGGCTTCGCGGCGGTCTTCGCGCTGGCACTGGTCGTCGTCTCGTTCTTCACGCCGTTTCTCGCCGGCGTCGTACAAAATTCCGCGATCGGGCCGATCGATCAGGGGCTCGGCCTGCTCTTCGGCGTGGCGCGCGGCTTCCTGCTCGTGATCATCGCGCTCGTCGTCTACAATCAGGTGCTCGGCGGCTCGGGCGGCATCCCGATGGTCGACAACAGCCGCAGCAGCGCGGTGCTCGACGCCACGCAGCGGCGGCTGACAGAGGACGCGCCCGCGGCGCTCTCCTGGGTGGTCGAGCGCTACGAGCTCCTGACCGCGAACTGCGCCCGCCCCGCCTGAGACCAGCCCCGCTCGAGGTCGAACCTGTCCGAGAACAATCCGCCGCGATCCGGAGACAATCCGTGTCGCTTGGTCCGGGTGACATTCCCGCGACACCGCCCTATATAGCGACCCGATCCCGAGACTCAGGGCGGTGCGAACAGTGTTGTCTCATCCATTCGACGACGACGAGCTGCATGAGGAATGCGGCATCTTCGGCGTGGTTGGCGTCCAGGACGCCGCGAACTTCGTCGCTCTCGGCCTTCATGCGCTGCAGCATCGCGGCCAGGAAGCCGGGGGCATCGTCTCATACGACCACGAGGCGGGCTTCTCGGAGGCGCGCCGCTTCGGTTACGTGCGTGACAATTTCACCAAGGCCTCGCTGATGGAAACGCTGCCGGGCAGCCTCGCCATCGGCCATGTGCGCTACTCCACCGCCGGCTCCAAAGGCACGACGGCGATTCGCGACGTGCAGCCGCTCTTCGCGGAATTCGCCATGGGCGGCTGCGCCATCGCGCATAACGGCAATCTCACCAATGCCGTCGCGCTCCGCGAGGAGCTGATCCAGCACGGTTCGATCTTCCAGTCGGGCTCCGACACCGAGTGCATCATCCACCTGATGGCGCGTTCGATCCAGAAAACGATACCAGAGCGGATCAAGGACGCGCTTCGCCGGGTCGAGGGCGCCTTCTCCGTCATCGCGATGACGCGCTCGAAACTGATCGGGGTGCGCGACGCGCTCGGCGTGCGGCCGCTGATGCTGGGCCGGGTCGGCGAGACCGGCTGGGTGCTCGCCTCCGAGACCTGCGCGCTCGACATCATCGGCGCGAGCTTCGAACGCGAGGTCGAGCCGGGCGAGATGGTGATCTGCACCACCGAGGGCGTGGAGAGCTTCTTCCCGTTCCAGAAGGTGAAGCCCAGGTTCTGCGTCTTCGAATACGTCTACTTCTCCCGCCCCGACAGCGTGATCGGCGGCCAGTCGGTCTACGAGACCCGGCGCCGGATCGGCGAGGAACTGGCGAAGGAAGCCCCGGTCGAGGCCGATCTGGTCTGCCCGGTTCCCGACAGCGGCACACCGGCGGCGATCGGCTTCTCGCAGCAGTCGGGCATTCCCTATGCGATGGGGATCATCCGCAACCAGTACATGGGCCGGACCTTCATCGAGCCGACCGAGCAGATCCGCAACATGGGCGTGCGCCTCAAGCTCAACGTCAACCGCGCGGTGATCGCGGGCAAGCGCGTCGTCCTCGTCGACGACTCGGTGGTGCGCGGCACCACGAGCCAGAAGATCCGCGACATGATCATCGACGCGGGCGCGGCGGAGGTCCATTTCCGCATCGCCTCGCCGCCCACCATGTGGCCCTGCTTCTACGGCGTCGATACACCCGACCGCTCCAAGCTCATCGCCGCGAGCAAGAGCGAGGAAGAGATCCGCGCCTACCTCGGCGTCGACAGCCTGCGGTTCATCTCGCTCGATGGCCTTTACCGCGCCTGCGGCGCCGCCGAGGGCCGCGATGCGGGTGATCCGCAATTCTGCGACGCCTGTTTCTCGGGCGAATACCCGATCCGTCCCTCCGACATGATCGACCACGGGTTCAAGCTCAAGGTCGTCGCGTGAGCGAGGCCCCCATCGCCCTCGTGACCGGCGCCAGCCGGGGTCTCGGCTACGCCGTCGCCCGCGCGCTTGGTGCGCGCGGCCATCATGTCGTGGCGGTCGCGCGCACCGTCGGGG
This sequence comes from Amaricoccus sp. W119, assembly GCF_047275745.1. Taxonomy (NCBI): domain Bacteria; kingdom Pseudomonadati; phylum Pseudomonadota; class Alphaproteobacteria; order Rhodobacterales; family Paracoccaceae; genus Amaricoccus; species Amaricoccus sp. W119. The sequence continues at coordinate 22,690 of NZ_JBKQWU010000003.1, forward strand.
GACTGGAGGAACTCGCCGATGCGATCGAGAGCGACGGCGGTCCGGCGCCGACGCTGGTGCCGCTCTCGATCACCGACACGGAGGGGCTGGCGCGGCTCTGCCTCGCGATCCACGAGCGCTGGGGGCGGGTCGATCTCGCCGTGCACTGCGCCGCCAACGCGCCGCCGCTCGCACCGGCCGCGCATATCGCCGACAAGGATTTCGATCAGGCGATCGAGGTGAACCTGCGCGCGACCGAACGGCTCATCACCATGGCGCAGCCACTGCTGCGCGCCGCGGCCTCGGGCCATTTCATCCATGTGACGGACGATCGCGCGGGCCAGCCGAACCACGGTTCCTATGGCGCCGGCAAGGCGGCGGCGGAGGCTCTGGTGCGCTCCTGGGCGGTCGAGACGGCGCGGATCGGCCCGAAGGTGTCGCTGTTCCAGCCGCGCCCGATGCCGACCGCGCTCCGCGCCCGGTTCTTTCCAGGCGAGAACACGTCGAGCCTGACCCCCTGCGCCGAGGAGGCCGCCCGCCTGCTCGAACTCGTCGAAGCGCCGGCGCCTGTCCCGGGCGGCTGACACCGATCCTCTCCGGTTGGCACGAGCGCATTCAGCCGGTGCTCGGAAGGCCGGGCGTTCCGAAAAAACAAGACCCCGCCGATCATCGGCGGGGTCTTTCGCATCAGTCCGGGCGGGATCGCCCGGGGATCGGCGGCCCGATCAGCGCCCCGATCAGCGACCGGCGGTCTTCGCGACCTCGGCGGCGAAATCGTCGGGGTCCTTCTCGATGCCTTCGCCCACGGCGAGCCGGGCGAATTCGACGATCTCGACGCCCGCGTCCTTCGCCGCCTGTCCGACGGTGATGTCCGGGTTCATCACGAACTTCTGCTTCAGGAGCGTGACCTCCTCGAAGAACTTGTTCATGCGGCCGACGATCATCTTCTCGATCACGCCCTCGGGCTTGCCGCTCTCGCGGGCCTGCTCGGTCAGGACGGCCTTCTCGCGCTCGACGAGCGCCGGGTCGAGGTCGGCCTCGGAGAGCGAGGCGGGCGAGGTCGCCGCGACATGCATCGCGATCTGCTTGCCGATCCCGTTATCCGTGCCCTTCAGGGCGACGACGACACCGATCTTGCCGAGCCCGTCGGCCACGGCATTGTGGACATAGGAGGCGACGGTTTCGCCCTCGACGGCCACCATGCGGCGGACGTGAAGGTTCTCGCCGATGGTCGCGATCTTCTCGGTCACGGTCTCCTCGACCGTCTTGTCGCCGAGCTTCGCGCCCTTCAGCGCCTCGATGTCGGAGACCTCGGTCGCCACCTCGGCGATCGCGCGCACGGTCGCCTGGAAGTCCGAGTTGCGCGCGACGAAATCGGTCTCCGAGTTCACCTCGACGATCACCCCGACGCCGCCCTTCACGGCCACGCCGACGAGACCCTCGGCGGCGGTCCGGCCCGACTTCTTCGCGGCCTTGGCGAGACCCTTGGTCCGCAGCCAGTCGACCGACGCATCCATGTCGCCGCCCGTCTCGGTCAGCGCCTTCTTGGCATCCATCATCCCCGCGCCCGTAGCGTCGCGCAGTTCCTTCACCATCGTCGCGGTGATCGTCGTCATCATCGCTCTCCCTCAATTAACATCGACGCCGGCGAGAGGGCCGGCGCCGCGAGCGGCCGCGGCGGCGGAGCCTATCCCCGCGCCGCGACGGTCACATGATGGCTTACGCCTCGGCCGGGTTCGGCTCCTCGGCGAATTCCTCGACCGGCGCCTCTTCCATCGCCCCGATATCGACGCCGGCCGCGCCCATCTGGGCGGCCATGCCGTCGATCGCCGCGCGGGCGATCAGGTCGCAATAGAGCGAGATCGCGCGGGCCGCGTCGTCGTTGCCCGGGATCGGGTAGTCGATGCCGTCCGGCGAGGAATTCGAATCCACGACCGCGATGACCGGGATGCCGAGCTTCTTCGCCTCGAGGATCGCGAGATCCTCCTTGTTGGTGTCGATCACGAAGATGAGGTCGGGAACGCCGCCCATCTCGCGGATGCCGCCGAGCGACTTCTGCAGCTTCTCCTGCTCGCGCTCGAGGTTCAGCCGCTCCTTCTTCGTGAGGCCGCTCGCGCCGGATTCGAGCTTCTCGTCGATCGCCCGCAGCCGCGCGATCGAGTTCGAGACCGTCTTCCAGTTCGTGAGCGTGCCGCCGAGCCAGCGGTGGTTCATGAAATACTGCGCCGAGCGTTCGGCGGCGTCGGCGACGGCCTTCTGCGCCTGGCGCTTGGTGCCGACGAAGAGCACGCGGCCACCCTTCGCGACCGAGTCGCGCACCGCCATCAGCGCCTGGTCGAGCAGGGGCACGGTCTGCGTCAGGTCGATGATGTGGATGCCGTTGCGGTCGCCGTAGATGTAGGGACCCATGCGCGGGTTCCAGCGATGCGTCTGGTGACCGAAGTGCACGCCGGCTTCGAGAAGCTGACGCAGAGTGAACTCGGGAAGAGCCATTACCGTCTTTCCTTTCCGGTTTTCGCCTCGGACGGGGAGAAGAGCCCTTCGGACCCAACCGGTGGACGACCCGGGGATGTCTCCCCCGGGGCGCCGCGCCCCCGCCTGTGGAATTGAATGCGCCGCCCATAGAGCCTTTCGCGGGGGAACGCAAGCCCGCCCCTCCCCCCGTGATCCCCGACGCACGCGCCGGGGATCACGGGCGACGAAAGAGGGCGGCCCCGCGGGACCGCCCTCCTGATGGCATTCGGCGTTTCGGTCGTCTCGCGGGCTCAGTCCGCCTGCGAGCCAGGCGCGCGATTGATGATCGCCGAGATCTGGTTCTGCTTGGACGCCCGGTCGGCCGGGCTGCCGGCGACCAGCTTGATCTCCTGAAGCTGCTTCAGGGTCAGCGTGGTCACGTCCACGCCGCTGATGCCGTTCTGGGCGAGGTCGGTGTTGACCTCGGCCTCGACGCGGCTCATGTCGGTCGGCGGCGCGGCGCAGGCGGCGATCGCGAGCGGAGCGGCGACGACAAGGGCCATGGCGGCCATTCTGTTCACGGAACGTCTCATTCTTTTCCCTCTTCTTCAGTCTCATGCCGACCATGGAAGGTGGCCGTTGCCCGGCGTCGCCTCCTGTTAGCAGTCGCATCTAAACTGCGATGGCGGGGAAAAGTTCCACTGAAAGAAGAAGATCGCGGGTGGATCAGGCGAACTTGACGGCCTCGGCCTCGATCTCGTCGAGGATCTCGCGCAGGAGCCCCGGGTCCTCGCATTCGCCCATGATGCGCACGAGGGGCTCGGTACCCGACTTGCGGATCACCAGCCGGCCGTGGCCGTCCATCCGCGCCTCCGCCGCCGCGATCGCCGCCCGGACGCTCTCGGCCTCCAGCGGAGCCGCGCCCTTGCGATAGCGGACGTTACGCAAGAGCTGCGGGAAGGGCTGGAAGACCCGCGCCAGTTCGCTCGCCCGCTGCCCGGTCTCGACCATCGCGCTCAGGAACTGCAGCGCGGCGATCAGCCCGTCCCCGGTGGTGACATAATCGGTCATCACGATATGGCCGGACTGTTCGCCGCCGAGATTGTAGCCGCCGGCCCGCATCGCCTCGACCACGTAGCGATCGCCCACGGCCGTGCGCAAGAGTCGCAGGCCCTGGGTGGCGAGATGGCGCTCGAGGCCGAGGTTCGACATCACGGTCGCGACCAGCGTGCCGCTCGCGAGGCGTCCGGCAGCGCCCCAGCGGTCGGCGATCAGCGCCATGATCTGGTCGCCGTCGGCCACCGCGCCGGTCTCGTCGATGATCATCACCCGGTCGGCATCGCCGTCGAGACTGATCCCGAGATCGGCGCCGTGCTCGACCACGGCCCGCGACGCGAGTTCCGGATGCGTGGAGCCGCAGCCGTCGTTGATGTTGAAGCCGTTCGGCCGCGCGGCGAGGGTCACGACCTCGGCGCCAAGCTCCCAGAGCACGTCGGGGGCCGTGCGATAGGCCGCCCCGTTCGCACAGTCGACCACGACCTTCAGCCCGTCGAGCCGCTGGCCGCGCGGGAAGGTCGTCTTGGCGAATTCCATGTAGCGGCCGCGGCCGTCGTCGATCCGGGTGGCGCGGCCGATCTGCCCCGGTTCCGCCAGCGAGGGCGCCGCGTCGAGCAGCGCCTCGATCGCCTCCTCGTCCTCGTCCGAGAGCTTGAACCCGTCCGGGCCGAAGAACTTGATGCCGTTGTCCTGGAAAGGATTGTGCGAGGCCGAGATCATGACGCCGAGATCGGCGCGCATCGAATGCGCGAGAAAGCCCACCGCCGGCGTCGGCACCGGGCCGACGAGGAAGACATCCATGCCGACCGAGGTGAAACCCGCCGTCAGCGCGTTCTCGATCATGTAGCCGGAGCGCCGGGTGTCCTTGCCGATCACCGCGCGATGCGCGTGGCCGCCGGTCTTGAAGAAGCGGCCCGCCGCCTGTCCGAGACGGAGCGCCATTTCCGCCGTCATCGGGTCGTCGTTCGCGCGGCCGCGCACCCCGTCCGTGCCGAAGAATCTCCGCGCCATGCCGCTCGCTCCGTTTCCGCCTTACCGCCTCGCGCCGCCTTCCTCGATCGCCGTCCAGAGAGCGACGGCCTGCCGGGTTTCGGCGACATCATGTACCCGTAGCACCTGCGCGCCCCGCCGCAAACCCTGCAGCGCGGCGGCGAGCGAGCCCGGCAGCCGGTCGTCGGGGTTCGGCGCCGTCCCGATCACGTCGATGAAACGCTTGCGCGACACGCCGAGCAGCACGGCGCAGCCGAGGTCGTGGAAGGCTGCGAGCCCGTCGATCAGCGCGAGATTGTGCTCCGCCGTCTTGCCGAAGCCGATGCCGGGATCGACGAGAATCCGCGACCGGGGAATCCCCGCGGCGACGCAGGCCTCCACGCGCCCGGCGAGATAGGCGTGGACCTCGGCCAGAACATCGGCGTAGCGCGGCGCCTCCTGCATCGTGCGCGGATCGCCCTGGGCGTGCATCAGACAGACGGCGGCGCCCGTTCCGGCCGCGAGTTCGAGACTGCCCGGATCGTATTCGAGCGCGGAGACATCGTTGAGGAGATCCGCCCCGGCGGTGATCGCGGCGCGCGCCACCGCGGCCTTGCGGGTGTCGATCGAGATCGGCGCGGCGATGCCGTCCTCGCGCAGCGCCTCGATCACCGGCACCACGCGGGCGATCTCCTGCTCGACCGGCACTTCATGCGCGCCCGGCCGCGTCGACTCGCCGCCGATGTCGAGGATGTCGGCTCCCGCGGCGATCAACGCCCGCGCCCGCGCGACCGCGTCGGCATGGGCGAGGAACCGGCCTCCGTCTGAGAAGCTGTCCGGGGTGACGTTCAGCACGCCCATGATCCGCGGCCGGTCGAGCGACAGCCCCAGAAGCGGCGCGCGCGGCGCCGTCAGCCTGACACGGGCGGCATGGGGCAAGCCCAGGGCCGGGACGAGCCTGGTCGGATGGCCGGGCCTATGCTCAGCCACTGTCGAGAAGAACAGCGCCCCACCGGCGAGCGGCAGCGCGCCTTCCGGCCATGGTGGTCCGACGAGCGGGATCGGGCGATGGAAGACACCGGTCATCGCGCGGTCTCCGCCGGCACGATCCGGGCCATGATCCGGGCAATCAGTGCCGGAAGCTCATCGTAATGTGCGAACTGCCCGGCGACGGGGAAATCCGCCTCGGGCCGTTCGCCATAGCCGCCCGCGCGCATCACGAAGGGCACGCCCGCCGCCTCGGCCACGCGGGCGTCGATCAGGCTGTCTCCGATCATCACCGCCGGCCCCGGCGGCAGCTGGTCGGCGGCGTGGGTGAACATCCGCGGATCGGGCTTCAGCACACCAACGCTGTCACCGCCGGTGAGACCCGTCACCGGCGGCATCAACGAAAGCCCGGTCAGGATCGCCCGCGCCGGCGCCACCGGCTTCTGCGTGCAGACCGCGAGCCCGTGGCCCTCGGCCGCCAGCGCCCTCAGCGCCTCCCCGGCGCCCGGATAGGCGATGACGCCGGTGATGGGATCGGCGCCGTAGAGCGCGTGATAGCGCGCGAGCGCCGGCTCGACGCCGTTCTCCGGGACCCCCCCGGTATGTTCGAGCAGCCGCGTCACCAAGACCCGCACGCCCCAGCCGACGAAGCCCGAGCAGGTTTCGGCGCTGACGGGCGGGCGGCCCAGTTCGGCGAGCATGCGGTTCGCGGCGGCCAGCATCGCGGGCAGCGAGTCGACGAGCGTGCCATCGAGGTCGAAGATGAGACGGGCCATGGCGGCTCCAGGGCTGAGAGGTCAGGAAAGGGTCGAGAGATCGGCGGGGTCGGAGAGCACCTGCGCGGTCGCGGCGCCGCCCGCCGCCGAGAAGCTGGCGCCGAGCCGCTCCGCGAGCCATCTGGCGAGCAGGGGCGGGTCGCTCGCGTCGGCCCCGGGGCGGGCGCGGGCGTCGAGCACCATCTTCGCGGGCGCCCAGATCACATGCTGGCGCCGGGCCAGCGCCCAGTCGAGTTCGGTGCGCGAGCCCACCACAGCGAAGCCCGGCGCCCGGTCGGCCAGCCGCCAGGCCGCGCGATCGATCGAGAGAAGTCCGGCACGCAGCGATGCCTCCGAGCGGGCCAGCGCTTCCGGCGGATCGGGGGCGACGCAGAGAACGAGCGGGCCCTGACGTTCAAGCGCCGCGGCGATCCAGGCCGTGCCGCGCGGGCCGCCGAGATGCTCGGGACCGAGATAGATCACGAGAGGCGTCACGCCCGCCACCGACTCCCCCGGAACTTCTCCGGCATCGGCGCGGGCGCGGACGATCTCCACGCCGAGGGAGCCCGTTCCGCGGTCGAGCTTCTCGATCCTGATGAAGACACGGCGCGCGCGCGGGTCGGCGAGCGTCCGGTCGGCGATGCGCTCCGCCAGCGTTTCGAGCAGGTCCAGCCGCTCCCGCTCCAGCTCGGCCGTGATCGCATCGGTGATCGTGTCATAGGAGATCACGCGGTCAACGTCGTCGCCCTCCGCCGCCGCGTGCGGCGCGACCTCCAGCACGACGTTGAACCGGAGCCGCTGCGTCGTACCGCGCTCCTCGCCGAAAGCGCCGATCTCGACCGCGCGGATGTCGTCGCGGACCGCGATCCGATCGCACGGCCGCCCCTCCGCCATGGCCCGCGCCCGGGCCTCAAGCGGACCGAAGGCGAGCCCGATCTCTTCCGAACCCTCTGCCAAGGACCACCCCCCGCGAACTCCTCCCGACCCCCTGTTAGCCCCGCCCGGCACCGGTTGAAAGCGGGAACCGCGGGGGAATACCCGAGGGTTGCGCCGATGATCTCGGGACGACAGCGGCTTGGAGATGAGGGATGGACCGGCGAGCGCGATCCGAAGGCGGCGGGCTGGCGGCAGGCCCAAGCTGGCAGGGCGCCTCGCGTCTCAGTTCGAGGCGACGCGCGTCCCGCCGGCGCGGTAGAAGACATGATGCCCGACCTTGGCGACGCGGGTCAGCTTGCGCGACCAGGAGGGACGAACCGCCGTGGTGTGGAAATGCGTCGCGCCATCGGTGACGGTACGCTCGCGCCCGGCGAGCATGAGGGTCGCGAGCTTCCGCGCGCGATCGCGCGGCTGGGCGCTGTTCATCACATCGGACCGGCCATCGCAGGCGTAGGAGAACTGACAGGCGCGGCCGGCGGTGCCGACCCCCTGCCGCGTCACGCCGCAGACGGTCTTCGGATAGGCGGGACTGTCCACGCGATTGAGGATCACCTCGGCGACGGCGATCTGCCCCGAAAGCGGCTCACCGCGCGACTCGAAATAGATCGCCTCGGCGAGACATTCCCAATCCTTGCCCCCGGTCGTCTCCGGCAGCGCGTCGAGCGCGGCGAAGCTGAGGCTGCTCTTTCCCGCCGCGCCGGCGAGCGCGCGCGCCGAACCCGGATCGACATTGCGGGTCGCGACCCTGGGCGCCCCCGCGGCGCCGCCCTTGGCAAGTTCGGAGAGCCGCCCCTTCCCGAGCCGCGCGCGCTCCTGCTCCAGCACCTTGGCGACGGCGGCGGTCGGCACCGGCGCCGTCGCCTCGGCCCGCGCCGTGCCGGGCGCGGCGATCAGACCGGGCACGGCGATCAGGCCTGCCAGAAGCAGGCTGGCGGTGATGACAAACAGGGATTGCCGGCGGGCAGGGATTTGCTGGCCGTTCATGGGCGTCCATCTCTTGGGCCGAGCCTCGTGCTCGGTCGGTCACATGCGTGTTGCTACTTTGCTCAGCCCGCGTAGTGGCCGATCCGGACCCCAAAAGTCCAAACGTTTACATTGCATGAGCGAAAAGCCGCCGCGGCTGCGATTTCGGCGACTATTGCAGTGCAGTTGAAAATCTCTGTGTTTCAGATGTTTTCAAGACTTGCCTGAACCGCCGCGCGAGCCGCGTCAGTTAACTCAACCACCGCTGAGAACGGTGTCGGATACTGATCTATACGCGGAGCCAGCGCCAAGAGGCCGACACTGCCGAATGATTCGGCGAGGCGCGATTCGGCCCAGGCCCGCGCCCGCGCCGCGTGCCGGGCCGCGCCCGCCGTCCCGTCCGGGACCCGCGCGGCGATGAGATCGAGCGCCTCGCCGATCCCCTCCCCGGTCGCGGCCGAGAGGATCGCCACCTCCGCCGGCGGCCCGTCCTCGGCGGCGAGCGACAGCGCGCCCCGCACATCCGCCGCCGCGCGCCGGGCCGGAGCGCCCATGTCGCCCTTGGTGACCAGCACGATGTCGGGCATCTCCATCACGCCCGCCTTCATGAACTGCAGCGCGTCGCCCGAACCCGGCTGCGCGCAGAAGACCACGATGTCGGCGCAATCGGCGATCTCGGTCTCCGACTGGCCGACGCCGACCGTCTCGACGATCACCCAGTCATAGAGCGCCCGCATCAGCACCGCGGCCGGGTAGGTCAGATCCGCCAGCCCGCCCAGTCGCTTGCGCGCCGCCATTGACCTGACGAACACGCCCTGATCGTCGGGATCGGTCTCGATCCGCGTCCGGTCACCGAGAAGCGCGCCGCCGCTTCTGCGCGAGGAGGGATCGACGGCGATCACGCCCACCCGCTCGCCCCGCGCGCGGAGCCGCGCGATCATCGCATTGGTGAGCGTCGATTTTCCGACACCCGGCGGCCCGGTCAGGCCGAGCACGATCCCGCCCGGCGCCCGGAAAGCCGCGTCGAGCAGCGCGACCAGCCTCGGATTGGCCGGATCGGTCTCGAGCGCCGACAGGGAGCGTGCGAGCGCCGGTTTGCCGCCCGCGCGCAGGGCGGCGAGATCTTCGGGCAGGGTACTCATGCGGAGGTCTCGTCCCCGCTCACATTGCCGACCAGGATCGTCGCCTGCGCCGCGGCGAGCCGGGCGATCGGCACCCGGAACGGCGAGCAGGACACATAGTCGAAGCCGGCGAGCCGGCAGAACCGCACCGAGGAGGGATCGCCGCCATGCTCGCCGCAGAGGCCGAGCTTCAGATCCGGGTTGCGCGCCCGTCCGCGCCGGGCCGCGATCAGCAGAAGCTCGCCCACCCCTTCGATATCGAGCGAATGGAACGGGTCCTCCGGGAAGGCGCCGACATTGACGTAATCGCGCATGAACCGCCCGGCATCGTCGCGGCTGAGGCCATAGGTCATCTGCGTCAGGTCGTTGGTGCCGAAGGAGAGAAAGGCGCTCACCCCGGCGAGATCGCCCGCGCGGAGCGCCGCGCGCGGCGTCTCGACCATGACGCCGAGCGAATAGTCGAGCGTCGCGCCCTGCTCCTCCTGCACCGCGATCGCCACCGCGTCGATGCGCTGCTTGACGAGTTCGACCTCGCGATAGGCGGAGACGAGCGGGATCATGACCTCCGGCACCACGGGATCGCGCGAATCGCGATTGACGGCGATCGCCGCCTCGAAGATCGCCCGCGCCTGGGTCTCGTAGATCTCCGGCATGGTGACCCCGAGGCGGACGCCGCGCTTGCCGAGCATCGGATTGACCTCCGCGAGCTCGCGCGCCCGCGCGGTGACCTGCGCGGCCGGAATGCCCATCGCGGCGGCGATATCCGCCATCTCCTCCTCCTCGTGCGGGAGGAACTCGTGCAGCGGCGGGTCGAGCAGCCGGATCGTGACCGGCGTGCCGCGCATGATCGCGAAGATCTCCTCGAAATCCGCCCGCTGCATCGGCAGGAGCAGGTCGAGCGCCGCGCGCCGCTCCTCCGGCGTGTCGGCGAGGATCATCTCCCGCATCACCGTGAGGCGCGCGGGATCGAAGAACATGTGCTCGGTCCGGCAGAGGCCGAGGCCGTCGCAGCTGAAATCCCGCGCGACGCGGGAATCGGCGGGGGTGTCGGCATTGGCGCGCACGTCGAGATCGCGCGCCGCGTCGGCCCAGTCCAGCAGTTCGGCGAGCGCGCCGCCGAGATCGGGCGCCACCATCTTCGGCGCCCCGGCGAGAATCTCGCCCCGGGTGCCATCGATGGTGATGAGCGCGCCTTCGTGCAGGACGCGGGAATCGGTGGTGACGAGCCTGCGGTTCTCGAGGTCGAGCCTGAGGTCGCTGGCGCCGACCACCGCCGGCAGGCCGAGGCCGCGGGCGATGACCGCCGCGTGGCTGGTCATGCCGCCCCGGATCGTGAGCACCCCCTTGGCCGCGTGCATGCCACGCACATCCTCGGGGCCGGTCTCCATCCGCACGAGGATCGTGTCCTCGCCCTGCGCCGCCGCCTGCATCGCCGCCTCGGAGGTGAAGACCATGTATCCGGTCGCAGCACCCGGGCTGGCCGCGAGGCCGCCACCCCAGACATCGCGCGCTGCGGAAGGGTCGATCTGCGGGTGCAGATGCTCGATCAGATTGTTCGGCTCGATCCGGAGCAGAGCCTGTTCGCGTGTGATCGCGCCCCGGTTGGCGAGATCGACCGCGATCCGCACCGAGGCGCGGGCGTTGCGCTTGGCGGGAACCGCGTCGACGACGTGAACCTCGCCGTTCTCGATGGTGAAATAGAGCTGAACCGCGTCGCCGAGACCCTCGGCCGCCCGCTCCGCGTAGCCGCGCAGCGCGTCGAGGCCTTCCGGGCACATCTCCTCGAGCGCGGGCTGCTCGCCGCCCTCGCCCCCTCCGGCCCGCCGCCCGCTCGCCAGCAGCACGCCGGTCCGGCGCGAGCCGGGCGAGGTCACGGCCCGCTGCTTGCGCGGCAGGAAGATCCCGTCGCAGGCCGGCGCGCCGGTGCGGGCATCGACGGTCTGGATATGACCCGCGCCGCTTACCCCCGGCGCGAGGCCGAGCGCGAGTTCCTGGATCACCAGCCCCAGCCCGCCCTCCGCCGGGCCGCCCTTGGCCTGACGCAGGATTCGCGCCGAGGCGCGGTCCCAGTCGCGCGCCATCGCCCGGGCGACGCCTTCGAGTTGCGCCGAGACGCTGTCGGGGAAATCCTCGTCGGTCTCATCGGCGTAGTAGCGCAGCATCTCGTCGGTGGCCGCGCGCATCGCCTCCGCCTCGCGCGGGCCGGAGCCGAGCGTCTTGTGGGCGATCGCCTCGAAACCTTCGGGGTCCACCCCGTGCACCATGAGCGCGAAGGTCGAGATCAGCCGGCCATGAAGCGAACGCGCGTCGAAGACGCCGATCGCCTCCTCGAGCGCGGGCAGGTTCTCGCGCGTGATGCCGATGTTGAGCGTGGCAGTCGGTCCGCCCCAGGCCCGTTCCATCGGGCTCGGCCGCAGGCAGAGCAGCCGTCCCGGCGCCGCGGTGGTCGGCAGTTCCGGCATCGGCCCGCCCTCGGAAAGCTGACGGACGCAATCGAAGGACAGCGCGACGCCGGGCGGAACCGGAAGCCCGAGCGCGGTCAGGCGCGCGAGCATATGGGCGCGGGAGCCGTGGACCTCGGCGCGCACCGCCTCACCCGCGTCAAGGCTGACGACGGCGTCCGTGGCGAGCTGGGTGATCTCCTGTGGCTTCATTGCGCCGCAACATAGTCTGGATTTTCAAACTGGCAAAGCGAAAGGTGAACGGACCATGACCATCGCCGAGGCTGTCACGGCGTGGAAGCGCAGCGCCGCAACACCCTGGCTTAAAGCCATGTTTCCGCCCGGCACCCACCGTTCCGGAGCCGATCGCCGACGGCGAGACTTTGGTCTCGCTCAGCCCTCGATCGCCGAGAAAACCGCCACCTGGTTCATCACTGCCCGGATTCGGTTCAGCAGGCAGAGCCGGTTCCGCCGGACCATGGCCGCCGGGGCGTTGACGGTGGTGGTGTCGAAGAAGGCGTCGATCGGCGCGCGGAGCCCCGCGAGCGCGGTCATCGCCGCCTCGAAATCCTCCCGTTCGAGCGCCGGGCCGATCGCCGCCTCGGCCTCGTCGAGCGCGTCGAAGAGCAGCCCCTCCTCCGGCGTCTCCGCGAGCTTCGGCTCGGGCGCCAGCGAGTATTCGACGCCGTCCTTCTTCTCCTCCGCTTCGAGAATGTTCACGGCGCGTTTGTAGCCTTGCAGCAGGTTCGCGGCGTCGCGGGCCTTGAGGAACTCGTTGAGCGCGTTGACCCGCGCGACGAGCAGCGTGAGGTCGTCGTTGCCGGGCATCGGTAGGCAGGCATCGATCACGTCGTGCCGAATTCCCTGATCGCGAAGGTACACCTTCAGGCGATCTCTCAAAAAATCAAGTATGTTAACGATTTCTATCGGCACTCTATCCGATGTGGCATCCGCTCGCGACTCAACAACTGCACCCTCATGATCTTCGGATACATTGACATCGGCATCGTCGTCGTCGTCAAATTCGTCTAGATCAAATCCCAAGAACGGGTAATCGTCGTCGATTATGCCCATCTCTTTGAGAGTAGGTATCAATCTATCCTCAAGATAAGCTTCAGAAATTAGTGCCGCTGCTTCAGCTTTGATATTCTCTTGCTCATCAATAAAATCATCGATCCTTTGAGTGAGGGCCGCTTTTTGCAGAGATCGAATGGTCCTTTGCGTATGGGCCGCGAGCACCCCGCTCAACCGCATCCGCAGCCTGGAAGCTAGCACCAACCGGATCACACCCAGCGCCGCCCGCCTCAGCGCGAACGGGTCCTTGCTCCCGGTCGGCTTCTCGTCGATCGCCCAGAAGCCGGTCAGCGTGTCGAGCTTGTCGGCGAGCGCCACCGCGACCGGGACCGGTTCGGAGGGCACGAAATCCGAGGGGCCGAGCGGCGAGTAGTGTTGCTCCGCCGTGAGCGCCACGGCGGCATCCTCGCCCGCCTTCTCGGCGTAGTACCTGCCCATGACGCCCTGAAGCTCGGGGAATTCATAGACCATCTGGCTCGCCAGATCGGCCTTGGCGAGTTTCGCCGCGCGTTCCGCGAGGTCAGGATCGGCGCCGACGAGCGGCGCGATCTCACGCGCCAGCGCGGCGATCCGGGCGATGCGCTGGCCCTGCGTGCCGAGCTTGTTGTGGAAGGTCACCGCGTCGAGCTTCGCTGCCATGTCTTCAAGCGGCGTGCGCAGGTCGTTCTCCCAGAAGAAGGCCGCGTCGGAGAGCCGGGCCGCGAGCACCTTCGCATTCCCCGCGAGGATCGCCGCACCATCGTCCGCCGTTTCGCGGTTGGCAACGACGATATAGCCCGTCACCTGCCCCGATTTCGGATCGCGGATCGAGAGGAACTTCTGGTGCTCCTTCATCGAGGTCGAAAGCACCTCGGGCGGCAGGGCGAGGAACCGCTCCTCGATCCGGCCCATCAGCACCACGGGCCATTCCACGAGCCCGCCGATCTCGGCGAGCAGCCCCTTGTCCTCGATCACCTCCAGACCTTGCGCGAAGGCGAGCTGGGTCGCGTCGTGCCAGATCTTCTCCGCCCGCGCACCGGCATCGAGAATGACGAAGGCGCGCGCGAGCTTCGCCTCGTAATCCTCGCAGGAGGAGACCGAAAATTCAGCCGGCGCCATGAAGCGGTGGCCGCGCGTGAGATTGCCCGAAGCGATGCCGTCGATGTCGAAGGGCACCACTTCCGCCCCCGCCTCGGTCGTGAGCAGGCAGAGGATCGAGCGGAGCGGGCGCACCCAGCGCAGGCTCCCCGCGCCCCAGCGCATCGATTTCGGCCAGGGGAAGGCGCGGATCACCGCCTCCACCGTCTCGGCGACGATCTCCGCCGCTTCCCGGCCCGGCTTCTCGATCCGCGCGAAGAGCACCTCCGCCTTCTTGTCGGGCCGGATTTCGATCCGGACGCCGGGGATCGCGATCACCTCTACCGGCCCCGCGGCCATCTCCGCCGCGTCCGCGGCACCGAGCCCGCGCAGGAAGCCCTCGCGCGCCTTCGCGGGCGCGTCCACCCGCGGCCCCTTGCGCTCCTCGTGACGAAGCGGCGAGCGTTCGCTCAGCCCTTCGAGCGCGAGCGTCAGCCGCCGGGGCGTGGCGAAGGCGGCGGCTCCGGAATAGGTCAGGCCGCGTTCGACCAGCCCCTCGGTGACGAGCCGGCGCAGGTCATCGGCGGCCTTCGCCTGCATGCGCGCCGGGATTTCCTCGGAGAAGAGTTCGAGCAGGAGATCGGGCATGGGCGGGGCTCAGCGCTTGGGAGGGAGGTGGGCCCGCGCTGGGCGGGCGTCGGTTTCGGGGAGACGCGGCGCGGTCATCGGGGCCTCACTGGTCGCGGAAGGTTTCGTTCAGCTGGCGCCAGAGATAGGCGCGGCCGTCGGGATAGACCGCCACCATCTCGTCGAACCCCTTCGGCTCGTCGCGGGTCAGCGCATAGGCGGTCGCCGCGCCGGCGACGATATCCTCGGTCAGCTGGTGCGCGTCGAAGCAGCGGAACCAGAATGGCGCGGTCAGCGGAGTCGCATCCGTGGCTGGCGCCAGACCCGCCACCGCTTCGGGGTCGAGCGCGAAACAGGCCCGGGGCTTCAGTGGCGAGGAGGAGGATGAGATGCCGCGATAGCCGGAGACCGCCACCGGCGTGCCCGCGATCATCAGCGACTCCACCCCGTCCCGCCGCTCGTAATAAGCGAAGAACTGCGTGTAGATCAGCAGGGCGGCGAAGGCCGCGAGGAAGACCAGGAAGCCCTGGACGAGCCGCTTGCCGTTCATGCCGCGGCGCTCGGCCTGCCCGCCTCGGTGGTCACGAAGGCGTCGGCGCAGGCCTTCGCGAGCGCGCGGACCCGGCCGATATAGGCCTGCCGCTCGGTCACTGAGATCACGCCGCGCGCGTCGAGCAGGTTGAAGAGATGGCTCGCCTTGATGCACTGGTCATAGGCGGGATGCGCCATGACGATGGTCCGCCCGGCCTTGTCGGGCTGGGGCGTCGCGAGAATGCGCTGGCATTCCGCCTCCGCGTCCTCGAAATGCCGGAGCAGCGTGTCGGTATCGGCCACGTCGAAGTTCCAGCGCGAGTATTCCTGCTCGGTCTGGCGGAACACATCGCCATAGGTGAGCGCGATTGGCGCGCCGGGATCGTTGAACGGCATGTCCATCACGTGATCGACGCCGAGCACATACATCGCCAGCCGTTCCAGCCCGTAGGTGAGCTCGCCCGAGACCGGGTGGCAGTCGTGACCGCCGACCTGCTGGAAATAGGTGAACTGCGAGACCTCCATCCCGTCGCACCAGACCTCCCAGCCGAGACCCCAGGCGCCGAGCGTCGGGCTTTCCCAGTCGTCCTCGACGAAGCGGATGTCGTGCAGCTCCGTGTCGATCCCGATCGCGTCGAGCGAGCCGAGATAAAGCTCCTGCAGGTCGGGCGGGCTCGGCTTGATCAGCACCTGGTACTGATAATAGTGCTGCAGCCGGTTCGGGTTCTCGCCATAGCGCCCGTCGGTCGGGCGGCGCGAGGGCTGGACATAGGCCGCCGCCCAGGGCCGGTCGCCGAGCGCGCGCAGCGTCGTCGCCGGGTGGAAGGTGCCCGCGCCCACTTCCATGTCATAGGGCTGCAGGATCGCGCAGCCCTTCGCGGCCCAGTAGGACTGGAGCCTCAGGATCAGCTCCTGAAAGCTTCGCGGGCGGGCATTCGGCGTCGGTTCGGTTCTCATCGCGGCCTCGGCGAAGGGATCAGGGGCGCGTTGCCTCCTTAAGCACCGCGTCCCCGACGGTCAATGCGCGCTCAGGCCCGCCAGTAGCTCGGCATGAAGAGCACGTAGACCGCCATGAGTTCGAGCCGGCCGGCCAGCATCAGGAAGGTCAGCACCCAGATCGCCGGATCGGGCAGCGACGCGTAATTGCCCGCCGGACCGATCACCGGACCGAGACCCGGCCCGATGTTCGAGAGCGCCGAGGCCGCCCCGGAGATCGAGGTGACCGGGTCGAGTCCGATCAGCACGAGCACCACCGCGCCCAGGCCCAGCGTGAGGAAATAGAGCATGAAGAAGGCCATGACCGAGCCCATGACCTCGGGCGAGATCACCTGGCCCTGATAGCGCGGCGTCACCACCCGGCTGCGGCTGTGCAGGCGCCGGATCTCGGCGTTGATGTCGGCGAAGAGCAGCTGGTAGCGGAACACCTTCGGCCCGCCGCTGGTCGAGCCCGAGCAGCCGCAGATCATCATCGCGACGAAGAACAGCGTCTGCGCCATCGGGCCCCACAGGGTGTAGTCGGTGCTCGCGAAGCCGGTCGAGGTGATGATCGAGGCCATGTTGAACAGGATCTCGCGCAGCATCTGCTCGCCGAGCACGTCGCCATTCAGGAGCCGCGCGACGACGAGCCCGGCGCAGAGGATGAGATAGATCGCGAGGAAATAGCGGATCTGCGAATCCCGGAAGAGCGATCTCGCATCACCCCGGGCGAACTGCACGAAGCGGATGAAGGACATCGCGCCCAGAAGCATGATGACAGTGCCGACATATTGCGCGAGCGGGCTGAAGTCGGCGAAGGAGTTGTCGTAGGTCCCCATTCCCCCGGTCGCCGCCGTCGCCATCGCATGGAGCACCGCGTCGAAACCCGACATGCCGCCGAGCGAATAGCCGAGCGCGCAGATCAGCGTGAGGAACACATAGACCGCGCCGCAGGCGATGACGATCTGCTTCGCCCGCGGAAGGACCTTGCCGAGCGTGTTGAAATCGCTCGTCTTCAGGAGCTGCATGCCGCCGATGTTGAGCAGGGGCAGCAGGATCAGCGCCATCAGCACGATGCCGAGACCGCCGATCCAGTGCAGCAGCGAACGCCACAGCAGCGCGCCGCGCGGCATTTCCTGAAGCTTCGCGATGACGGTGCCGCCGGTCGTCGTCAGCGCCGAGGTGGTCTCGAAAAGCGCGTCGGTCACGCTGAGCGACGGATCGCCGAGGATGAAGGGGACCGTGCCAAACAGGATGAAACTCACCCAGGCACCGACGGTCAGCAGGAAGCCCTGGCGCAGCCCGAGATCCGAATGCCAGCTGTCGGCGCAGGCGAGCGCCAGCGTGGTGCCGCAGCTGACCGTGATGATCATCGCGGCGACGAAGGCGCGGAAATTCGGGTCGCCGTCGATCAGGTCGAAGACCGCCGGAACGGCCATGACCCCGCCGAGCAAGGCGACGAGCCAGCCGATCACATATCCCACTGGCCGAAGGTCGAGCATTCGTGATCGATGGATGCCGCGCGGGGCAGCTGTCAAGTCCGCTCACATCGGAGCGGGCTCCGTCGTGCCGAACAACGGTAGAAATGACCCGGGGACTCCACGAAGAAAATCAGCGGTGGAACGCGGGACCGAACGCGGTACGCGAGGCCGATCGCCGAGGCGGACCGTCGGGTCGCCCGCGATCATCGGATCTGAAAGTCGACGATCTCCCGGCCGCGCAGCGAGCAGACCGCGTCCCTGAACTGGAAACCGTAATCCGGATCCGCGGCGTCCTTCCTCAGTTCATAGCTGATCGTGACGGTCTTCTCGTAGTCGCCGGATACGCGATCGGTCACTTTCCTGACCACCGGATAAGGGAGCCTGTTCCGCGCGAACCGGTCGCAGATCGTGACCGCGAGCCCGTCTCCGATGGTCTCGCGCTCCTGATGGGCCTCGCGGCGGTCGGCGCGATCCTGTTCCACGATCCGGGCCGCGGCGAGGCATTGAGCGAACTCGGGCGTTCCGGCCGTCAGGCCAGAGGCCGTGCACAACAACTGTTCCCGCGTCGGTTCCGGGTCCGCGCTCGTCGCGAAATCGCTATCGGAGCAAGCCACGACGACAAATGGGAGCGCGAGCAACAACCTTCCGAGCATGTCTTCCGTACTCCGATGACAGATCCCGCGTCATTGATATCGGAGTTTCTTCGATCCAACAAAGAGAACTGGCGGGTATCGATGATCACTTCGCGCGATGATCCCCGAACCCCCCGTTTACTGTCCGGCGCGCGATCGGAGGCGGCAAACGGTCCGCGGGACAGGAAAAATCGCCGCGCCGGCCAGGCGCGTGGCGGTCCGGGCGCCCCCGCGCGATGCCGCGAGCGGGTCGCCGCTCGCGGCATCGCTCAACCGACGTGATAGAGCGTGTCGAATAGCCGCGGGTCGTAGCTCGACTGGTGGAAGGTCTCGCCGCGCGTCAGGATCGACACCGCGTCGTGCGAGTGGAGCGATTCCTGATGGCTCGCCACAACGCGGAAGTCGCCGATCCGATGCTCCTTGTCGAGTTCGGCGCAGAGCACGCGCACCGCGTCCTCGACGAAGATCGGATTGGCGCCGGAAAGCTCGGCGAAGGCCTGTTCGTCCTCGCGCTTCACCATCACCTGGGTCTCCGTCGGGATCGCGCGGGCGCAGAGATCGACCAGATCCTCGAACCACAGCCGTTCGGCCCCCGCGAGTTCCACCGAGACGCGCGCGACGGAACGCTGCGCGTGCGGGACCGCGATCCGGCCCCGCGACTCGCGCGCATGCTCGGAAAGCTCCAGCGAGCACGGGCAGGTCGAGGAATAGACGTAGTCGAGATGCATGATCCGCTTCGTGTCGCGGCCATGGCGGACCACTTCGAGCGCCACGTCGTAATACTGGTAGCCCTCGAGTCCGCTTCGCAGCGAGCGGCGCACCATCGGATAGCGGAAACGCATCTGGATGCGCGCGTCGAAGGAATCGAGATCGGCGACGTAGGAATCGAGCACGCCCTGGATCACCTCGGCCGAGAAATGCTTCTCGGCATGCTGGTAGAAGGAGCGCATGATCCGGCTCATGTTGATGCCCTTGCGATCCGCCTCGAGCGAGACGGAGCCGGTCACCGAGGTTTCGAGCTGGACCTCGCCGCCGCCCCGCACGCGGTAGCGGATCGGCAGGCGGAAGTTCGAGATCCCGACGTGCTGGATCGGCACCCGCGCGCCCTTGATGAGCCCCGCGGGGCCGTTCTGCAGGTCGGGCATCGCCGCGAGATAGGCGGCGTCGGGACGGAACCCGTCCTCGTAGCCGCGGGCGAGATCGGGATAGGGCGCGGCGCGCGCGATGAGTTCCGCCACCTCGGCGGCGCCGGCGTCGCCCGCGCGGCCGGCCCAGCGCATGAGAAGCCGCGCGGCGGCCTTCGCCTCCGCCTCGGTCGGCTGGTGCTCTTCGATCAAGGTCGGTCCGTCCATTTCCTTACCACCCCTGGTCTCGCCCGGATCATATAGGGTGCCCTGGGCACGCTCCCAAGCGGGAAATGCCCGGCCGATGCTAATTGGCAATGCCGGGCAAGAAGTTAAAGCTGAATGACGACGGTTTTTCGTCGGTTCGCGACGGATGGTCGCGGATGAGGCCTACGACGGCCGGGGCGGCCGTCCATGGAACCCGTGCCGATCAGACCGACTCCAATGCCCGCTTCAGATCCGCGATGAGATCGTCGCCGTCCTCGAGCCCCACCGAGAGGCGGACCAGCCCGTCCGAGATACCGAGGGCCGCGCGCTGCTCCGGGGTGAGGCGCTGGTGCGTCGTGGTCGCGGGATGGGTGATCAGGCTCTTGGCATCGCCGAGGTTGTTCGAGATCCGTACGATTTCGAGCGCGTCGAGGAAGCGGAAGGCGCCGGCCTTGCCACCCTCGATCTCGAGCGCCAGCATCGTGCCGCCGGTCTCCATCTGCCGCTTCATGACCTCGGCCTGCGGATGATCCGGCAGGCCGGGATAGATCAGCCGCGCGAGGCCTGGAGTGCCGGGCAGCGCATCCGCGATCGCGGCGGCGGTCTCCGCCTGGGCGCGGCAGCGCAGGTCGAGCGTCTCGAGCCCCTTCAGCATCACCCAGGCGTTGAACGGGCTGAGCGCCCCGCCGGTGTGCTTCACGAAGGTCTCGAAGGGGCCGCGGATGAATTCCTCGGTGCCGAGCACCACGCCGCCAAGGCACCGGCCCTGGCCGTCGATATGTTTCGTCGCCGAATAGACGACGATATCGGCGCCGAGCGCGAGGCTGCGCTGGAAGACCGGCGTCGGGAAGACATTGTCGACCACGACCTTCGCACCCGCCGCGTGCGCGATCTCCGCGACGCCCGCGATGTCGATGACTTCCAGCGTCGGATTGGACATGGTTTCGAAGAAGACGAGCTTCGTCCCCTGCCGAACCGCCGCGCGCCACTGCTCGAGATCGGTGCCGTCGACGAAGCTCACCTCGACGCCGAAGCGCGGCAGGATCGTCTCGGCGATATAGAGGCAGCTGCCGAAGAGCGCGCGCGACGACACGACATGATCGCCTGCCTGAAGCTGGCAGGTCAGCGCCGCGTAGACCGCCGCCATGCCCGAGGCGGTGGCGAAGGCCGCCTCCGCGCCTTCGAGCGCGGCGATCCGGTCCTCGAACATGCGCGTGGTCGGGTTGCCGTAACGGGCGTAGATGAACTCGTCCTCGCCCGAGGAGATGAACCGCCGCTCCGCCGTCTCCGCGTCGGGATAGACGAAGCCCTGGGTCAGGTAGATCGCCTCGGAGGTCTCGCCGTAATGGCTGCGCCGCACGCCGCCATGCACCAGTTTCGTGCGCGGGCTCCAATCGGTCATGATCGCCTCCTCGCCGGACGCTCCGGCTTTCCGGGGCCTCGGCGACTAGCGGAACCGGGCGACGCGGTCAAGGGACAGCCCCCCGGGACCCCGGTCCCCGCGGCGCTTCCGTCTTGACTTGCGCCCCGGCCGAGGCAACTTCGCGGCCGAAGCCCTTGTTGAAGCCCTTGTGGGAGGATGGCCATGAAGGCCCCGATCGATCTCTACTACTGGCCGACGCCGAACGGGCACAAGATCTCGATCGCGCTCTGCGAGATGGATCTGCCGTTCAACGTGAAGCTCGTGAACATCGGCGCGGGGGAGCAGTTCGAGCCGGATTTCCTCCGCATCGCACCGAACAACCGGATGCCCGCGATCGTCGATCCCGAGGGGCCGGATGGCCAGCCGATCGCAATCTTCGAATCCGGCGCGATCCTGCAGTACCTCGGCCGCAAGACCGGGCGCTTCTATGGCACCTCCGAGCGGGAGCGGGTCGAGATCGACAAATGGCTCATGTGGCAGATGGGCGGCGTCGGCCCGATGGCGGGCCAGGCGCATCACTTCCTGAACTACGCGCCCGCGATGGAGCCGCCGAACGATCTGCCCTACGCGAAGGACCGCTACCGGCGCGAGGTCGGGCGGCTCTATGGCGTGCTCGACCGCCGGCTCGCCGATCGCGACTATGTCGCGGGTTCCTATTCGATCGCCGACATGGCGATCTGGCCCTGGGCACGGGGCTGGGAGAAGCAGCAGCAGGATATCGCGGACTGGCCCAACATGGGCGCCTGGCTCGACCGCGTGGGCGAGCGCCCCGCGGTTCAGGCCGGTGTCACGCTCGCGGACGACAAGCGCGGCGATCTGACCACCGATCGCGCGGCGCAGCGGATTCTGTTCGGCCGGCCGGACTGATCCCCGGCTCCGACCGATACCCGATACCCGACCCCGGCCCGTGCCCCGGCGACGGTCGGGGATGGGGCCGGGACGGACATTCCAGCCCTTCGGCCTTGCCCGCCGGCGGTGGGGTGGGTATGGCCTTGCCGACCGCCGGCCCCGTTCGGCGCCCCCTTGAACCCGGACTCGCGGCCCATGACCGAGATCACCATAACCCGACCGGACGACTGGCATCTGCATCTGCGCGACGGCGAGATGCTGAGGGGCGTCCTGCCCGCCTCGCGCGATTTCGCCCGCGCGATCATCATGCCGAACCTCGTGCCCCCGGTCGTCACCGGCGCGGAGGCCGCCGCCTATCGCGACCGCATCCTGGCCGCGCGGCCCGAGGGGCAGGGCTTCGAGCCGCTGATGACGCTCTACCTGACCGAAGGGACCGATCCCGAGGATGTGGCCAGCGCCGCCGCTTCCGGCCTCGTCACGGCGGTCAAGCTCTATCCGGCCGGGGCCACGACCAATTCCGCGAGCGGCGTGCGCGATGTCGCGAAGGTCATGGGCGTGCTCGAACGGATGGCCGAGATCGGCCTGCCGCTCTGTGTCCATGGCGAGGTGACCGACCCGGCGGTCGATATCTTCGACCGCGAGGCCGCCTTCATCGAGCGGGTGCTGGACCCGGTTCGCACCCGGCTGCCGGAACTCCGGATCATCATGGAGCATGTGACGACCAGGGACGGGATCGACTACATCGCGGGCTCCGGGGAGAACCTCGCCGGATCGCTGACCGTCCACCACCTGATCCTGAACCGCAACGACCTGCTGGTCGGGGGCGTGAAGCCGCATTTCTACTGCCTGCCGATCGTGAAGCGCGAGCACCACCGCGCCGCTCTCGTCGCGGCGGCGACCGGGGGCGACCCGCGCTTCTTCCTCGGCACCGACAGCGCGCCGCATTCGAAGGACCGCAAGGAATGCGACTGCTGCGCCGCGGGCGTCTTCACCGCGCCGAATGCGATGGCCTGGCTCGCCCAGGTCTTCGAGGCGGAAGGCGCGCTCGACCGGCTCGAAGGTTTCGCCTCGCTCAACGGCCCGGCCTGGTACGGACTGCCGCCGAACGCGGAGAAGCTGACGCTGCGGCGGTCCGAAGCGCCCCTGCCCGCCCCGGAAGCGCTCCAAACCGGCGCCGGGCCCGTCGTCGTCTTCGATCCGGGGCTCCCGCTTCACTGGCACGTGGTCGCCTGAAGCGCGACCTGACAAACTCGACCTGAAACTCTCGACCAGGCACTCTCGACCGGACACTCTCGAAAGGATCAGCCATGTTCGCCAACACCTTCCCGACCGAGGCGGAGATGGCGCGGCTCTTCGCGCGGATGCTCTGGGAGATCCGGGCGGTGCATTTCAACGCCGCCGAGCCCTACAAGTTCGCCTCCGGCATGGCGAGCCCGGTCTATATCGACTGCCGCAAGATCCTCTCCTACCCCCGGGTCCGGAGCGCGGTGATCGACTTCGCCGCCGCCACCATCCTGCGCGGCGCGGGTTTCGAGCAGTTCGACGCGGTCGCGGGCGGCGAGACGGCGGGCATCCCGCTCGCTGCGCTTCTGGCCGACCGTCTCGGCCTGCCGATGATCTACGTCCGCAAGAAGCCGAAGGGCCATGGCCGGGGGGCGCGGATCGAGGGCGAACTGCCCGAGGGCGCGCGGGTGCTGGTCATCGAGGACCTGACCACCGCGGGCGGCAGCATGATGAGCTTCATCGAGGCGATCCGCGCGGCGGGCGGCGTGGTCGAGCACGGAATAGCGCTCTTCTACTATGACATCTTCCCCGAGGGCCGGCCGGGAATGCGGGCGAAGGGCGTCACGCTCCACAACATCTCGACCTGGCGCGACGTGCTCGCCGAGGCGCGACGCGACCGGCTGTTCGACGAGCGCACGCTGGGCGAAGTCGGCGACTTCCTCGCCGCGCCGCTCGAATGGTCGGCAGCCCATGGCGGCGTCTCCTCGCTCGGAACCTGACGATTTCTCTCGTCAGTCCAACATCTTGAAACACTCCGCTCCCACGGCGGCCCGCTCGGGCCGCGCGTGTCGGTGGTGCTTGATCCCGGCGACAACATCGACATACTCCGACTCAGTGCGGCGGGTCCGCCGGGAGGAAGCGACCACCCCGACAGGAGACGATGCGACAAAGCATCGCAATGGCTGAAAGACTCAATCGGCCCACCTTGTGGCCACCAAGGACAGACCCATGAACCAGCCGCAGCAATCCCTCCCGCTGTCACGCACCCGTTCCACCGATCCCGAACACCTCGCCAACGAGATCATCGACCGGCTGATGTATCGCATCGGCAAGAACTCCCGCGCCGCGAAACCCTATGACTGGCTGGAAGCGTCGATCCTCGTGATCCGCGACCGCGCCATCGAGCGCTGGATGGAGACGACGAGCGACACCTACGCCGCCGGCACCAAGCGCGTCTATTACCTGAGCCTCGAATTCCTGATCGGCCGGCTGATGCGCGACGCGGTCAGCAACCTCGGCCTGCTGGAGCCGATGCGCGACGCGCTGAAAATCCTGAAGGTCGATCTCGACCTGATCGCCGAACTTGAAGCCGACGCCGCGCTCGGCAACGGCGGCCTCGGCCGGCTCGCCGCCTGTTTCATGGAGAGCATGGCGACCGTCGGCCTGCCCGCCTATGGCTACGGCATCCGCTACCGCCACGGCCTCTTTCGCCAGAAGATTTCCGATGGCTACCAGGTCGAACTGCCGGAGACCTGGCTCGAGCACGGCAATCCGTGGGAATTCGACCGGCGCGAGGCCGCCTACGAGATCGGCTTCGGCGGCCGCGTCGAGTTCCACGAGGCCAGCGGCGCCGAGGAGAAATTCGTCTGGGTGCCGCAGGAACGGGTGATCGCGACCGCCTATGACACGCCGATCGTCGGCTGGCGCGCGGAGCGGGTGAACACGCTGCGGCTCTGGAAGGCCGAACCGCTCGATCCGATCCGCCTCGACGCCTTCAACGCGGGCGATCACGCGGGCTCGCTCGCCGAGAGCAACCGCGCCGATGCGCTGACCCGCGTGCTCTACCCCGCAGACACCTCGCCCGCCGGGCAGGAACTGCGGCTCCGGCAGGAGTATTTCTTCTCCGCCGCCTCGCTCAAGGACATCATCCGCCGCCACCTGCAGCAATACGAGACGCTCGACAATCTCGGCGAGAAGGTCTCGGTCCAGCTCAACGACACCCACCCGGCGGTCTGCGTGCTGGAGCTTATGCGGCTGCTGGTCGACGAACACGGGATGACCTCGACCAAGGCGTGGAAGATCACCCAGGAGACGATCAGCTACACCAACCACACGCTGTTGCCCGAGGCGCTCGAAAGCTGGCCGGTGCCGCTCTTCGAACGGATGCTGCCCCGGCACATGCAGATCCTCTACGAGATCAACGCGCGGTTGCTGCGCCAGGCCCGGACCGAGCTTCGGATGCACGACGACCAGATCCGCAACATCAGCCTCATCGACGAGGATGGCGAGCGGCGGGTGCGGATGGGCAATCTCGCCTTCGCGGGCGCGCATTCGATCAACGGCGTCTCGGCGCTCCACACCGAACTCATGAAGGAGACGGTCTTCGCCGATCTCCACAAGATGTTCCCGACGCGGATCAACAACAAGACGAACGGCATCACGCCCCGGCGCTGGCTCATGCAGTGCAATCCCGGTCTCTTCAGCCTGATCCGCGAGGCGATCGGCGACGGCTTCATGGACGATATCGAGAAGATCGCGGATATCGAGAAATTCGCGAAGGACGCCGAGTTCCAGAAGCAGTTCGCGGCGGTGAAGCTCGCGAACAAGGAGAGGCTCGCGGGGCTGGTCCGGGAACGGATGGGGGTGAAGGTCAATCCGGAGTCGCTCTTCGACATCCAGATCAAGCGCATTCACGAATACAAGCGCCAGCTTCTCAACATCATCGAGGCCGTGGCGCTCTACGACCAGATCCGGTCCCACCCGGAACGCGATTGGGTGCCGCGCGTTAAGTTCTTCGCGGGCAAGGCGGCGCCGACCTACTACAACGCCAAGCTCATCATCAAGCTGGCGAACGACGTTGCCAGGGTCATCAACGCGAACCCGTCCGTGCGCGAGGTGCTCAAGATCGTGTTCGTGCCGAACTACAACGTGAGCCTCGCGGAAGTTCTGGTTCCGGCCGCGAACCTCAGCGAACAGATCTCGACCGCCGGCATGGAAGCTTCCGGCACCGGCAACATGAAGTTCGCGCTGAACGGCGCGATCACCATCGGCACGATGGACGGCGCCAATGTCGAGATCAGCGAACAGGTCGGCATGGACAATATCGTCATCTTCGGCCTGAGCGCGTCGGAGGTGGCGGCCAAGCGGGCCGAGGGCTACGACCCGCGCCAGGTGATCGAACGGTCGCCCGAACTCAGCCAGGCACTCACCGCGATCGCCTCGGGCGTCTTCTCGCCCGACGATCCCGACCGCTACAAGGGACTGATCGGCGGGCTCTACGACCACGACTGGTTCATGGTGGCGGCTGATTTCGACTCCTACGCCGCCGCCCAGCGCCGGGTCGATGCGATCTGGAGCGACAGTTCGGACTGGTGGGAAAAATCGATCCTGAACACGGCGCGGATGGCCTGGTTCTCGTCGGATCGCACGATCCGCGAGTATGCGCGGGAAATCTGGAAGGTCGATATCTAGAACAGATGGCCGGCGCGCCGTGCCGGTCACGATGGAGGGACGCCTATCGTGAAGAAACCGACAGCGCGCGCCAGGTCGGGCGGAAAATCCGGGCCGGACGAGACATCCGGCGCGGATGAGAAACCCGTGTCGGGCGGCAAGTCCGGGACGGGCGGGCGGTCCAAGGCGACGCCCGGGCTTCCTCCCGGAGAGATCGAGGCGATCGTCGATGGCCGGCACGGCGATCCCTTCGCCGTGCTCGGGCCGCATTCGGTGGGCGCGCGGCTCTTCGCCCGCGCCTTCGTCGAGGGCGCCGACACGCTCGCCGTCGAGACGCTGGAGGGCAAGCCCGCCGGTGAGCTCGAACGCAAGCACGACGCGGGCTATTTCGAAGGCTTCCTCAAGATCCGCAAGCGCCAGCCGCTGCGCTACCGGGCGCGCAACGAGGGCGGCGAATGGGAGGTCGTCGATCCCTATTCCTTCGGCCCGGTGCTCGGGCCGATGGACGACTACTACATCCGCGAGGGCAGCCACCTCCGGCTCTTCGACAAGATGGGCGCGCATCCGATCAGCCATGAAGGCGCGGAAGGGGTGCATTTCGCCGTCTGGGCCCCGAATGCGAGCCGGGTGAGCGTCGTCGGGCCGTTCAACGCCTGGGACGGGCGGCGCCATGTCATGCGCCTGCGCCGCGATACCGGCATCTGGGAGATCTTCCTGCCCCACGTCCATTGCGGCGAGCCCTACAAATACGAGATCCTCGGCCCCGACGGGACGCCGCAGCCCCTGAAGGCCGATCCCTTCGCCCGCGCCGCCGAGCTTCGTCCGGCGACCGCCTCGGTGATCGCGCCCTGGCTCGACCATGAATGGGGCGACACGGCGCATCGCGAGTTCTGGGCCAAGACCGATCCCCGGCGCCAGCCGATCTCGACCTACGAGGTTCATCCCGGCTCCTGGAAGCGGCGCGAGGACGGCTCCTTCCTGAGTTGGGACGAACTCGCCGACGATCTCATCCCCTATGTCGTCGAGATGGGCTTCACCCATATCGAGTTCCTGCCGGTCAGCGAGCACCCCTACGATCCGTCATGGGGCTACCAGACCACCGGCCTCTACGCGCCCAGCGCCCGGTTCGGCCCGCCCGAGGGGTTCGCGCGCTTCGTCGACGGCGCGCATCGCGCGGGGATCGGCGTCATCATCGACTGGGTTCCGGCGCATTTCCCGACCGACGCGCATGGGCTCGCGCATTTCGACGGAACCGCGCTCTACGAACACGCCGATCCGCGGCAGGGGTTCCACCCCGACTGGAACACCGCGATCTACAATTTCGGCCGGCAGGAAGTGATGAGCTATCTCATCAACAACGCGCTCTACTGGTCCGAGATCTTTCACGTCGACGGGCTGCGCGTCGATGCCGTGGCCTCGATGCTCTATCTCGACTATTCGCGCCGCCAGGGGGAGTGGATTCCGAACCGCTACGGCGGGCGCGAGAATCTCGAGGCGGTCGAGTTCCTGCGCGGCATGAACAAGGCGGTCTACGGCAGCCACCCGGGCACGATCACCATCGCCGAGGAAAGCACGAGCTGGCCCAAGGTCTCGGCGCCGGTGCACGAGGAGGGCCTCGGCTTCGGGTTCAAGTGGAACATGGGGTTCATGCATGACTCGCTGCAGTATTTCCAGCGCGACCCGATCTACCGGAGCTTCCACCACAACGACCTGACCTTCGGGCTGCTCTACGCATTCTCCGAGAATTTCGTGCTGCCGATCAGCCATGACGAGGTGGTGCACGGCAAGGGCAGCCTTCTCGGCAAGATGCCCGGCGACGCCTGGCAGAAATTCGCGAACCTGCGGTCCTATCTCGCCTACATGTGGGGCTATCCGGGCAAGAAGCTCCTGTTCATGGGGCAGGAATTCGGCCAGGGCGCGGAATGGTCGGAATCGCGCGGGCTCGACTGGTGGCAGCTCGGCCTGCCCGAGCATCAGGGAGTCCGCGATCTGGTGCGCGACCTGA
The DNA here is from genome assembly GCF_047275745.1 of Amaricoccus sp. W119. Lineage (NCBI taxonomy): Bacteria > Pseudomonadati > Pseudomonadota > Alphaproteobacteria > Rhodobacterales > Paracoccaceae > Amaricoccus > Amaricoccus sp. W119. The sequence goes on from NZ_JBKQWU010000003.1 coordinate 51,009, forward strand.
ACCTGGCCTATCGCGACCTGCCCGCGATGCATGCCCGGGACTGCGAGGGCGAGGGTTTCGGCTGGCTGATCGCCGATGACGCGCGCAACTCGGTCTATGCCTGGAGCCGGCAGGCGCCGGATGCGAACCAGATCGTCGTCGTCTGCAACCTGACGCCGGCGACCCACGACCACTACCGGGTCCCCTTCCCGAAAGAGGGGCGCTGGCGGGAGATCATCAATACCGACGCGGCGGCCTATGGCGGTTCCGGCAAGGGCAACATGGGCGGCGTGACCGCGACGCGGGACGACAGCGGAATCGGCGCGCATATGGTTCTGCCGCCGCTCTCCGTGACGTGGCTGGAACATGAGCCCGAGACGCAGGACTCAACAAAATGACAGGACGGGGGAAATACCGTGGTTGAAAAGAAAGCGCAGCCGCTCGCGAGAGACGCGATGGCTTATGTCCTCGCGGGTGGACGCGGAAGCCGGCTGAAGGAACTGACGGACCGGCGTGCCAAGCCCGCCGTCTACTTCGGCGGCAAAGCGCGGATCATCGATTTCGCGCTGTCGAACGCGCTCAATTCCGGCATCCGCCGCATGGGCGTCGCGACCCAGTACAAGGCGCACAGTCTCATCCGCCACCTGCAGCGCGGCTGGAACTTCCTCCGCACCGAGCGGAACGAGAGCTTCGACATCCTGCCCGCGAGCCAGCGCGTCAGCGAGACGCAGTGGTACGAGGGCACCGCCGACGCGGTCTTCCAGAACATCGACATCATCGAGGACTATCACCCGGAATTCATGGTGATCCTCGCCGGCGACCACATCTACAAGATGGACTACGAGCTGATGCTGCGCCAGCACGTCGACTCGGGCGCCGATGTGACCGTGGGCTGCCTCGAAGTGCCGCGGATGGAGGCGGTCGGCTTCGGTGTCATGCATGTCAACGAGAACGACGAGATCACCGCCTTCGTCGAGAAACCCGCCGACCCGCCGGGCATCCCCGGCCAGCCGGACATGGCGCTCGCCTCGATGGGGATCTACGTCTTCAGCACCAAGTTCCTGATGGATCTGCTGCGCCGCGACGCGGCCGACCCGAATTCAAGCCGCGACTTCGGCAAGGACATCATCCCCTACGTGGTCGAGAACGGGAAGGCGATCGCGCACCGCTTCAGCCAGTCCTGCGTCCGGTCGAGCCATGAGGCGACCTCGTACTGGCGCGATGTCGGAACGGTCGACGCCTATTGGGAAGCGAACATCGACCTCACCGACATCATTCCCGAACTCGACCTCTACGAGCGGAACTGGCCGATCTGGACCTATGCCGAGATCACGCCCCCGGCGAAATTCGTCCATGACGAGGACGGGCGCCGCGGCTCGGCGGTCAGCTCGCTGATCTCGGGCGACTGCATCGTCTCGGGCGCCTCGATCCGGCGCAGCCTGCTCTCCACCGGCACCAAGGCGCATTCCTACGCCAGTCTCGAAGAGGCGGTGATCCTGCCCGATGTCCATATCGGCCGCAACGCGCGGCTGCGGAAGGTGGTCGTGGATCGGGGCGTGATCATCCCCGACGGGCTCATCGTCGGCGAGGACCCGGAGCTTGACGGCAAGCGGTTCCGGCGGACGGACAACGGCGTCTGCCTGATCACCCAGCCGATGCTCGACAAGCTCGGCTGACGCGTGCCCATGCCCCGGTGAAACGATGAAGATGTGAAACGATGAAGATCCTCTCGGTCGCCTCGGAGGCCTATCCGCTCATCAAGACCGGCGGCCTCGCCGATGTCGTCGGCGCGCTCCCTCCCGCCCTAGCCCGGCGGGGGATCGAGATGCGCGTGCTCCTGCCGGGCTACGGCTCGGTGATGACCAAGCTCCAGGGCGCGCCGAGCGAGGTCGTGTTCGAATACGACTCACTCCTCGGCGTGCCGGCGCGACTCCTGTCGACCCGAACCGACGAGCTGGACCTGATCGTGCTCGACGCGCCGGGCCTCTATCATCGCTCCGGCGGCCCCTATGTCGACGCGGCGGGGATGGACCACGGCGACAACTGGCATCGCTTCGGCGCGCTCGCGCGCGCCGGGGCCGACATCTGCGCCGGCATCCTCGAGGGATTCAGACCAGATGTCGTTCACGCGCATGACTGGCAGGCCGGGCTGCTGCCCGCCTATCTGCGCTATTCGGCCATCGCCTGCCCCTCGGTGATGACGATCCACAACATCGCCTTCCAGGGGCATTTCTCGGCCGCGGTCCTCGGGGGGCTTCATCTGCCGCCGCATGCCATGGCCCTCGACGGCGTCGAATACCACGGCGGCGTCGGATACCTGAAGGCGGGACTCGCCAATGCGAGCGCGATCACGACCGTGAGCCCGACCTATGCCGAGGAGATCCGCACCCCGGCCTTCGGCATGGGGCTCGAGGGGCTGATCAACTCCCGCGCGGCCGTGCTGTCCGGGATCGTCAACGGCATCGACACCGATGTCTGGAACCCGGAGACCGATGCGATCCTGCCGCGCACCTATTCTGCGGGCGATCTATCCGCGCGGCGCGCCAACCGGCGCGAGATCGAGACGCGCTTCCAGCTCGACGAGGACGACGACCCGCTCTTCATCGTGGTGAGCCGCCTCACCACGCAGAAGGGCATCGACCTGCTGGCCGAGGTGACGGGCGATCTTGTCGCCGAGGGAGCGAAGCTCGCGGTCCTCGGCACCGGCGACACCTGGCTCGAAGACGGTTTCGCCGGCGCCGCCGCGCGGCATCGCGGCCGGGTCGGCGTCGTCATCGGCTATGACGAGGGCCTCTCGCACACGATGCAGGGCGGCGCGGACGGGATTCTCATCCCCTCCCGGTTCGAGCCCTGCGGCCTGACCCAGCTCTACGGGTTGCGCTACGGCTGCGTGCCCATCGTCGCACGCACGGGCGGTCTCGCCGACACGGTGATCGACGCGAATTCCGCCGCGCTGAACGCCGGGGTCGCGACCGGCGTCCAGTTCCTGCCCGTGGACGCCCCCGGCCTGCGCTACGCGATCAAGCAGGCGGTGCGCCTCTATCGGCAGCCGGGAACCTGGGCCGGCCTTCAGGCCAACGGCATGGGCGCCGATGTCTCCTGGGATCGCAGCGCCGGCCTCTACGCCGACCTCTACAAGTCACTCCTTCCGGTAGCAGGACAGCCCGCATGATCAAGACCGTCACCACGACCCCGTATGACGACCAGAAGCCGGGCACGTCCGGGCTCCGCAAGAAGGTTCCGCATTTCCAGCAGCCGAACTATGTCGAGAACTTCATCCAGTCGATCTTCGACAGCCTCGAAGGCTATGAGGGCAAGACGCTGGTGATCGGCGGCGATGGCCGGTACTTCAACCGCGAGGTGATCCAGATCGCGCTGAGGATGGCGGCCGCCGCCGGCTTCGGCAAGGCGATGGTCGGCCGGGGCGGCATTCTCTCGACGCCCGCCGCCTCCAACATCATCCGCAAGTACGGCGCCTTCGGTGGCATCATCCTGAGCGCCAGCCACAATCCCGGCGGTCCGAACGAGGATTTCGGGATCAAGTACAACGCCTCGAACGGCGGGCCGGCGCCCGAGAAGATCACCGATGCGATCTACGCCCGGACCCGGGAAATCAAGGAGTACAAGGTCCTCGACGCGCCCGACGTGGATCTCGACGCCGAGGGAACGTTCCAACTTGGCGAGATGGCGGTCGAGGTGGTCGACCCGGTGGCCGATTACGCCGCGCTCATGGAGGAGCTTTTCGACTTCCCTGCGCTGAAGGCGATGTTCGCCGACGGCTTCACCATGTCGATGGATTCGATGTCCGCCGTGACCGGGCCCTATGCGAAGGAGATCCTGGAGAACCGGCTCGGCGCGGCGCCCGGCACGGTGAAGAACGCGACTCCCCTGCCCGATTTCGGCGGCCATCATCCGGACCCGAACCTCGTTCATGCGAAGGAGCTCTACGATCTGATGATGAGCGAGGACGCGCCCGATTTCGGCGCGGCCTCGGACGGCGACGGCGACCGGAATCTCGTCATCGGCAAGGGGATCTTCATCACGCCCTCCGACTCGCTTGCGATGCTGTCGGCGAACGCGCATCTCGCGCCGGGCTATGCCGGCGGGCTTGCCGGGATCGCGCGCTCCATGCCGACGAGCGGCGCGGCGGACCGGGTGGCCGAGAAGCTCGGCATCGGCATCTACGAGACGCCGACGGGCTGGAAGTTCTTCGGCAACCTGCTCGACGCCGGCATGGCCACGATCTGCGGCGAGGAGAGCGCCGGCACCGGCTCGAACCACGTCCGCGAGAAGGACGGGCTCTGGGCGGTGCTGCTCTGGCTCAACATCCTCGCCGCGCGCAAGGAACCGGCGAAGGCGATCGCCGAGGCGCATTGGAAGGAGTTCGGGCGCAACTATTACGCGCGCCACGACTACGAGGGGATCGACACCGCCGCCGCGAACGGGCTGATGGACGCGCTCCGCGAGAAGCTGCCCGAGCTTCCGGGCAAGGAGATCGCGGGGCTGAAGATCGTCGAGGCGGATGACTTCGCCTATCTCGATCCGGTCGACGGCTCGACGAGTTCGAAACAGGGTATCCGCGTGCTCTTCGAAGGCGGCAGCCGCGTAGTCTTCCGCCTCTCGGGAACCGGAACCTCGGGCGCGACGCTGCGCGTCTATATCGAACGCTACGAGGACGATCCGGCGAAGCTCGATCAGGAGACCCAGGCCGCGCTCGCCGATCTGATCGCCGCCGCCGAGGAAGTCGCCGAGATCTCGACCAGGACCGGCCGGTCGGAGCCGGACGTCATCACCTGAGCGGCGCCATGGAACTGCCGGCGGGCATCCGCTTCGGCGCGGAGCCCCTCGGCGATGGCACGCGCTTCACCGTCTGGTCGGCTTCGGCGGACCGGATCTGGGTTTGCGTCTTCGATGAGGCCGGGCGCGAGATCGACCGCGTGGCGATGACGCGCAACGCGGACGGTATCCATTCGGCGATGGTGCCCGGGACCGGTCCGGGGACGCGCTACGGCCTGCGCGCCGATGGTCCGAACGACCCGGCGGCGGGGTTCTGGTTCGATCCGGCGAAGCTCCTGGTCGATCCCTACGCCTGGGAACTGGACCGGCCCTTCGCCTACGATCCGCTGCTGGCGAGCCCGCGCGCGGCGAAGGTCGATACCGCGGAGCTGATGCCGAAGGCGATCGTCCCGCGGGCGGTGGCACCGCTCGAACCCGCGCCTCCGGTCTTCAAGCCGGGCGGGCTGATCTACGAGCTTTCGGTCCGCGGCTTCACGATGCTGCATCCGGAGGTGCCGGCGAAGCAGCGCGGCACTGTCGCAGCCCTCGCTCATCCCGCCGTGCTGGCGCATCTCAAGGCGATCGGCGTCTCGGCCGTGGAGCTCATGCCCATCGTTGCCTGGATCGACGAGCGGCATCTCGGCCCGCTCGGCCTCACGAATTCCTGGGGCTACAATCCGGTCGCGATGATGGCGCTCGATCCCCGGCTCTGCCCCGGCGGGCTCGCGGAGTTACGCCGCGCGGTCGCGGCGCTCCGAGCGGCGGGGATCGGCGTGATCCTCGATCTCGTTTTCAACCACACCGGCGAGAGCGACGCCTTCGGCCCCACGCTCAGCCTGCGCGGTCTCGACGCCCGGGCCTATTTCCGCATGGGCCCGCAGGGGCAGCTCATCAACGACACTGGCTGCGGCAACACGCTCGCCTGCGATCATCCGGCGATGCGCCGACTGGTCCTGGATACGCTCCGGCATTTCGTCGGCCAAGCGGGCGTGGATGGGTTCCGCTTCGACCTGGCGCCGATCCTCGGGCGCTCGGCGCGGGGGTTCGACCCGAAGGCGCGGTTGCTCGCCGAGATCGCCGCCGATCCGCTGCTTGCCGACCGCGTGCTGATCGCCGAACCCTGGGACATCGGGCCCGGCGGCTATCAGCTCGGCAGTTTCCCCGAGCCCTTCCTGGAATGGAGCGACACCTTCCGCGACCGTGTCCGGCGGTTCTGGCGCGGCGACCCATACATGCTCGGCCCCTTCGCGACGGCGCTAGCGGGCTCGAGCGACACCTTCCGCCCGCCCCGGACGCGTACGGTCAACTTCGTCGCCGCGCATGACGGGTTCAGCCTCGCCGACCTCACGGCCTATTCCCGCAAGCACAACGAGGCCAATGGCGAGGAGAACCGGGACGGGCATGACGAGAACCTGAGCTGGAACAACGGGGTCGAGGGGTCGACGCGCGATCCGGCGATCCTCTCGGCGCGGGCGCGCGACACCCGGGCGTTGCTCGCGACGCTCTTCGCCTCGCGCGGAACGATCATGCTCGCGGCGGGGGACGAGTTCGGGCGCGGCCAGCACGGCAACAACAACGCCTATGCGCAGGACAATGCGATCACCTGGCTCGACTGGCGCGGGCGCGACCGGACGCTGGAGGCCTATTGCATCGACCTCGCCCGGACCCGCCGCGCGCATCCCCGGCTTGGCGACCCCCTGTTGCTGACCGGGCAGGCGGGGCAGGCGGGGCCGGAGGATGTGCCCGACGTGGCCTGGATCACGCCGGAGGGCGCGGCGATGACCGACGGCGACTGGGAGCGGGCGGAAGGCCGGGCCTTCGCGATGATCCTCGGGGCCGCAGGCGCCCGGGGAGGCCCGGAAAGGCTCGCCGTGATCTTCAACCGGGGCCATGACGAGATCGCCTTCGTGCTGCCACGGCGCGACGGTTTCGCCTGGGACACCGCGCCCGACACCGCGCCGAATGTCCCGCAGGTCACCATCGCGGGACGCGCCGTCCGGTTCATCGAAGAAAGCTCGGTACCGGACACCGCGCGAACCGCGCCCGATCCCGGCCGGCCCGGCGCCACTGTTTCCTAGCCGGCGTCGCACCCTGGCTGGGGTACGGGCGATGGCCGCGGATCGGTGAAGACGCGGATCGCGCCCGCGCGGGCGAGTTCGCTCAGGCCCTCGCCGCCTGTGTCGAGGATCGCGGCGAGCTGGCGGCGCATCCGGGGGTCCCAGAAGTCGCGGATATGGTGCTCGACGCTCTGCTCCGCCTCCTCCCGCGGATAGGGGCGGAAGAAATCGGCGATCTGGTTCAGCATCCGGATCAGTTCGGCGTGGCTGTCGCTCATGGCGTGCGGTCTTCCCTCAGTGGCGCGGCGAGCGCGGTCTCGTCGAAAATCATGATGTCGCGTCCCGCGCGGCAGGCGAGCACGAGCCCCGCCCGCGCCGCGAGACGAAGCGCCAGCGCGCTCGGCGCCGAGACCGCGGCGACGAGGGGCGCGCCGATGGCGGCGGCCTTCTGCACCATCTCCACGCTGACCCGGCTCGACAGCAGGATGAAGCCGTCGGCCGCGTCCCGCCCGTCGCGGGCGAGCGCGCCGGCGAGCTTGTCGAGAGCGTTGTGCCGGCCGATATCCTCGCGGACCAGAAGCCCGCCTCGCGCGCCGTCGCGGAAAGCCGCGGCATGGGTGGTCTTGTTGACCTGCTTCATCACCTGAGCGGCGGGCAAGGCGTCGAAGGCTTCGAGCAATGCCGCGCGATCCGGCAGCGGCCCGCGGCGGGCAACCCGGCGCGGCGGGGGCAGCACGGCCTCCAGGCTCTGCGCGCCGCAGATGCCGCAGCCCGCCCGGCCCGCGAGCGTGCGGCGGCGGCCCTCGACCTTCTCGATCCGCGCCGGATCGAGCGTCATGTTGCAGATCATGCCGTCCGCCGCCTCGGCGATGCGGAGCCCGCCGATATCGCCCGCCCGCTCGACGATCCCCTCCGTGAGCGCGAAGCCGACAGCGAAATCCTCGATATCCGCGGGCGTCATCATCATCACGGCGAAGGTCTCGCCGTTCAGCAGAATCGCGACCGGCATTTCCTCGGCGATCTGCCAGGCGGCCCGCTCCGCGCCATCGGGCGTGAGCAGCGTCCCCGCCGCCACGGGCGAGACGTCGAGCGGTCCCGTATCGAGGCGGCGGATCTCCATGCGCCTATTCCGCGGCGGTCAGGTTCACGCGGTAGTTCGTGCGACCGAGTTCCTCGCGTTCCTCCTGCCATTCCGAAGGCTGGTTCGAGCGGGTGATCTGAACCGCCGTCACCTTGTATTCGGGGCAGTTGGTCGCCCAGTCGGAATTCTCGGTCGTGATCACATTCGCGCCGGAACCGGGGTGATGGAAGGTCGTGTGTACCACGCCCTGCGGCACCCGGTCCGAGACGCGCGCGCGTAGCGTCGTCGTGCCGATCCGGCTGCCGACCGAGACGAGGTCGCCGGTTTCGATCCCGCGCTCCTCCGCGTCGTGCGGATGGATCTCGATGATATCCTCCGGATGCCACTGGCTGTTCTCGGTCCGCCGGGTCTGGGCGCCGACGTTGTACTGGCTGAGAATGCGGCCCGTGGTCAGGATCAGCGGATAATAGCGCGTCGAGCGTTCGGTCGTCGGCACGTATTCGGTCACCATGAACCGGCCCTTGCCGCGCACGAAGCCGCCGATATGCATGATCGGCGCGCCGTCGGGATAGTCGGCATTGACCGGCCATTGCAGCGAGCCCGCCTCGTCGAGCCGGTCGAAGCTCACCCCCGCGAAGGATGGCGTCAGCCGCGCGATCTCGTCCATGATCTCCGCCGCGCTCTCGTAGTGCATCGGATAGCCCATCGCGGTCGAGAGGCGGCAGACCACCTCGTGCTCGCTCATCCCCTGCTTCTCCTCCATCACCGGACGGACGCGGTTGATGCGCCGTTCGGCATTGGTGAAGGTGCCGTCCTTTTCGAGGAAGGAGGTGCCGGGCAGGAAGACATGGGCATAGGCCGCCGTCTCGTTCAGGAACAGGTCCTGCACGACGAGGCAATCGAGCGCGGAGAGCGCCGCCTGCACATGGCCGGTGTTCGGGTCGGACTGCGCGATATCCTCGCCCTGGACGAACATGCCGCGATAGCTGCCGTCGATGGCGGCGTCGAACATGTTGGGGATGCGGAGCCCCGGTTCGCCCAGCAGCGTGACGCCCCAATCCTCCTCGAAAAGATGCCGCGTCACATCATCCGCGACATGGCGGTAGCCGGGGAATTCATGCGGGAACGACCCCATGTCGCAGGAGCCCTGCACGTTGTTCTGGCCGCGCAGCGGGTTCACGCCAACGCCGTCATGGCCGATATTGCCGGTCGCCATCGCGAGATTGGCCATCGCCATGACCATGGTCGAGCCCTGGCTGTGCTCGGTCACGCCGAGCCCGTAGTAGATCGCGGCGTTGCCGCCGGTCGCATAGAGCCGCGCCGCTTCGCGCAGCGTCTCGGGCGTGGTGCCGATCGTCTCGGCGAGTGCCTCGGGCGAGTTGCGCTCCTCGGCGACGAAGGCGCGCCAGCGGGCGAAATCCTCCGCCTCGCAACGTTCGGCGACGAAATCCTCCTGAACCAGCCCCTCGGTCACCACGACATGCGCGAGCGCGTTCATGAGCGCGACATTGGTGCCCGGACGAAGCTGGATGTGATGCGCGGCCTGGATGTGCGGCGAGCGCACGAGGTCGATCCGCCGCGGGTCGGCGACGATGATCCGTGCCCCGTCGCGCAGCCGCTGCTTCATCCGGCTCGCGAAGACCGGATGCGCGTCGGTGGGATTGGCGCCGATCAGCAGGATCACGTCGGACTTGTCGACCGATTTGAAGTCCTGCGTCCCGGCGGAGGTGCCGAATGTCATCTTGAGCCCATAGCCGGTCGGCGAGTGGCAGACGCGGGCGCAGGTATCGACGTTGTTGTTGCCGAAGGCCGCGCGGATCATCTTCTGCACCACGTAGACTTCCTCGTTGGTGCAGCGCGAGGAGGTGATGCCGCCGATCGAATCGCGGCCGTGCTTCTCCTGGATCGCCTTGAACCGGGCCGCGGCGAAATCGATCGCTTCCTCCCAGGAGACCTTGCGCCACGGATCGGTGATCCTCTCGCGCACCATCGGCGAGAGCTGGCGGTCCTGGTGCGTCGCATAGCCGAAGGCGAAGCGGCCCTTGACGCAGGAATGGCCTTCGTTGGCGCCGCCGTTCTTCCACGGCGTCATGCGCACGATGGTCTCGCCCTGAAGCTCGGCCTTGAAGGAGCAGCCGACGCCGCAATAGGCGCAGGTGGTGATGACCGAGCGGGTCGGGATGCCGTGCTCGACCTGGCTCTTCTCGACCAGCGTGGCGGTCGGGCAGGCCTGCACGCAGGCGCCGCAGGACACGCAGTCCGAGGAGAAGAAGTCATCGGCTCGGGTGCCCGCGGAGACGCGGCTCGCGAAGCCCCGACCCTCGATCGTCAGGGCGAAAGTGCCCTGCACCTCGTCGCAGGCCCGCACGCAGCGCGAGCAGACGATGCATTTCGAGGCGTCGTACTGGAAATACGGGTTCGAGACGTCGATCGGCACCTTGTGGGCGTCGTCGAAATGGTTCTCGCCCTTCATGCCGTAGCGCACCTCGCGCAGGCCCGAGACGCCGGCCATGTCCTGCAACTCGCAATCGCCGTTGGTCGGGCAGGTCAGGCAGTCGAGCGGGTGGTCGGAGATGTAGAGCTCCATCACGCCCCGGCGGAGCTTCTCCAGTCGCTCGGTCTGGGTGCGCACCACCATCCCCTCGCGCACCGGCGTCGTGCAGGAGGCGGGCGTGCCCTTCACCCCCTCGATCTCGACGAGGCACATGCGACAGGAGCCCCAGGCCTCCATGTTGTCGCTGGCGCAGAGCTTCGGGATCGGCCGGTCGACGAGGCCCGCCGCCCGCATGACGGAGGTGCCTTCGGGGACCGTGACGGGAACGCCATCGATCGAGAGCGTGACCGGCGCGCCCTCCCGCCCCGGTGTGCCGAGATCGACTTCCGGCCCGATGCCGGGCGCGCGGAGGCCGCGGAGGATCTGGGGGATGTCCTGATGGATCGTCATGATGCGGTTCCTCTCAGTGCCGGTGCCGGTGGTGGGCGTCGGGATAATGCCGGTGGCTGTGCGTCATCGCCGCGTGCCGGTGCGGATGCGAATGCCAGGTGCCCGGCGCGACCGGATATGGGTGATCGTGAAGATGGTGCGCGTCATGGCGATGCCAATGCGTATGCTCCATCGCCAGATGGGTGTGATCGTGCTCATGCGTCTCGGTCAGATGCAGCCAGACGCCGAGCGCCATCAGCGCGCCGGCGGCCAGCAGGCCGACGGTCAGCGGCTCGCCCATGAGCGTGACGGCGAAGGCCGCCCCGAGGAACGGCGCGACCCCGAAATAAGCGCCCGCCCGCGCGGTGCCGAGCCCGCGCAGCGCGAAGATGAAGAGCGTGAGGCTGACGCCATAGGCGAGGAACCCGAGCAGCAGCGCCGCGCCGAGCGCCGGCGTCCCGGGCAGACCCGCCCCGAGCACGAGGGCGATCGTCACATTGACCGGCCCCGCGACGAGGCCCTTCACCATGGCGAGCCAGCTCGCATCGGCGAGCGAGACCTGACGCGTGAGGTTGTTGTCGATCCCCCAGGCGAGACAGGCGCCAAGCACGAGCAGCGAGGGCACGAGATCGCCCATTTCGAACTGCCCGCCCGTGGCGATCAGCACCGCGCCGGCGGTGATCGCAACCATGCCGAGCGCGACACGGCCGTCGAAATTCTCGCGAAAGACGAACCAGGCGACGAGGGCGGTGAAGACCCCCTCGGCCGTCAGAAGCAGCGAGGCGGCGGAGGCATCCATGCCTGCGAGTCCGGCCATCAGCAGGACGGGCCCGACGACGCCGCCCGCGAGGATCGCACCCGCGAGCCAGGGAAGCTCGGCCCGCTCCGGCCGCGCCTCCGGCTGACGCGTCGCATGCCGCCAGATAAGGAGTCCGAGGCCCGAGCCGAGATAGAGGAGCCCCGCGAGCATGAACGGATCGACCGCGCCGACGAGCAGCTTGCCGAGCGGCGCGGCCAGCCCGAAGAGCAGCGCGGAGGCGAGCGCCGCCTGGACCGCCGGATCGCGGAGGGCGCCCATCATTCCGCCGCCACGGGGGTGGCGCGGTCGAAATCCTCGGGGAACAGCCGGATCGCCGAGAGGACCGGCATCGGCGTCAGCCCGCCCATCGCGCAGAGCGAGCCGTCGCGCATCACCTCGCAGAGATCGTCGATCAGCGCGATGTTCTTCGCGACATTCTCGCCGCGCAGGATCTTCTCCACCGTCTCCTTGCCGCGAATGGCGCCGATCCGGCAGGGCGTGCACTTGCCGCAGCTTTCCTCCTCGCAGAACTCGAAGGCGAAGCGCGCCATCTCGGCCATGTCCACGGTGTCGTCGAAGACCACGACGCCGCCATGGCCGAGCATCGCCTGCGCCTCCGCGAGCGCCTCGTAGTCCATCGGCAGATCGAGCATCGCCTCGGAGACATAGGCGCCGAGCGGCCCGCCGACCTGCGCGGTCCGGAACGGGCGGCCGCTCTTGGTGCCGCCGCCGAAATCCTCGATCAATTCGCGGATGGTGACGCCGAAGGCCTTCTCGACCAGACCGCCATGCTTGATGTTCCCGGCGAGCTGGAAGGGCTGGGTGCCCTGCGAGCGGCCGACGCCGTAGTCCTTGTAGAAGGCCGCGCCCTTGTCGAGCACGATCGGCACCGAGGCGAGCGTCAGCACGTTGTTGATCACCGTGGGCGCGCCGAAGAGGCCCGCGATCGCCGGGATCGGCGGCTTGACGCGAACCGTGCCGCGCTTGCCCTCGATGCTCTCGAGCATCGAGCTTTCCTCGCCGCAGATATAGGCGCCGGCGCCGCGGCGGACCCGCATCCGGAAGGCGCGGCCCGAGCCGCCGACATCCGGCCCGTTCCAGCCCGCGTCCTCCATCACGCGAATCGCGGCCTTCATCTGGCTGATCGCGCGGGGATATTCGGAGCGGATGTAGATATAGCCCTCGGCAGCGCCGGTCGCGAGGCCCGCGATCGTCATCGCCTCGACGAGCAGCAGCGGATCGCCCTCCATCACCATCCGGTCGGCGAAGGTGCCGCTGTCGCCCTCGTCGGCGTTGCAGGCGACGTATTTCCTGGGCGCGCTCTGGTCGAGCACCGTCTTCCACTTGATCCCCGCCGGAAAGCCCGCGCCGCCCCGTCCGCGAAGCCCGGATTCGAGCACTTCGGCGCCGATCGCCGCCGGCTCCATCGCCAGCGCCTTCCGAAGGCCCGCGAGCCCGCCATGCGCCTCGTAATCCGCGAGGTCGAGCGGATCGATCACGCCGACGCGGGCGAAGGTCAGCCGCTCCTGTTTCGCGAGATAGGGAATGTCCCCGGCCCGGCCGTGGCCGAGCGGATGATCGCTCCCGTCGAGGATCGCGTCGAGCACCGAGGCCGCGTCCTCCGCGCTCACCGGGCCGAAGGCGACCCGCTCGGCACCCGTGCCCGCCTCGACGAGCGGCTCGAGCCAGAGCAGCCCGCGCGAGCCGTTGCGGATGATCTCGATCTCGACGCCCCGCGCCTTGGCGGCGGCCCCCAGGGCGGCGGCGGTCTCGTCGGCGCCGGCGGCGAGCGCCGCGGTATCCGCCGGCACATAGATCCGGGTCATGACAGCGCCTCCACCAGAGCCGCGTCGAGCTTTTCCTCGGTCACATGCGCGAGCGGCCGGTCGTTCAGCATCGCCGCCGGCGACTGGGCGCAGAGGCCGAGGCAGAACACCTGTTCGATGGTGACACCGGCGCGGGACGTTCCGCCAAGCTCGGTGCCGTAGCGCTCGCAGATCCGTTCGATCAGCCGGCTCGCGCCCATCGACTGGCACGATTCGGCGCGGCAGACCTTGAGGACGACGCGCCCCGCCGGCTCGCGGCGGAAGTCGTGGTAGAAGGAGACGACGCCATGCACCTCCGCCCGGCTGATGTTGAGCGCGTTCGCGATCGCGGGCAGCACCTGCTCGGGCACGTAGCCCTCGCGGTCCTGAAGCTCGTGCAGGATCTCGATCAGTTCGGCGGGGTCGTTTCCGTGGCTTGCGCAGATTTCCGCCGCGGCCGTCGCCCGCGGGTCGGTTGCATCGGGCATCGCTTCGTTTTCCTCCTGTCCGCGCCTCTCGGTAGCGCGGCTTCTCCCTGAAATATGCGCCCACATCGGTCAGGTTGCAAATCGGGTGATTCTATGACTCGATAGACAATGTCGATGATGCGGCGCATCATTGATCGACACCATCAATGATCATTCCGTGGCGGAGGTCAGCCCCGCGATGCCGCCCAGCGCCTTCGCGGTCTCGATGAGCGCGGCGATGAGTGGCGGCGGCGGATCGCGCTCCAGCGCCACGATGCCGATCGTCCGCGTCAGCGCGGGCGCGACGAGGGGGATCGAGCGGACGCGGCCGCCCTCGCCGAAGATGGCGGCGAAATGCGCCGGCAGGATCGTCGCATACCCGCCGTGCGCGACATGGGCGCAGAGCGCCAGCATCGAGTTGCTCTCCACCATCGGCCGGGGCGCGCGCTCGGCCGTCGCGAAGGCCGCGTCGAGGATGCGCCGGTTCTGCATGTCGGGCGTCATCGCGCAGAGCGGCAGGTCCGCCGCCTCGGCCCAGGTGATCTCCGCGCGCCGGGCGAGCACCGAATCGGCGGCTACGAACAGCCGGTACTGCTCGGCGAAGAGCGGCCAGGTCGTGCCGATCCCGAGCGGTTCGCCGTCGAGATAGGTGAGGCCGGCGTCGATGGAGAAATCCTCAAGGCCGCGCGCGATCTGGCGCGAGGTCTGAGACAGGATCTCGAATCCGATCCGCGGGTAGCGCAGGCGGAGCGCCTCGGTCAGCCGCGGCAGGCAGGGCATCGCGGTTGGAATCACACCGAGCGTCATCCGCCCCTCGGGCTCGCCGGAAAGCGCGGAGAGGTCGCGACGCATGCCGTCCACGTCCTCGACGATCCGCCGCGCCCAGCCAAGCACGCGCTCGCCCTCGGGCGTCAGCCCGTGGTAGCGCTGGCCGCGCAGCACGAGCGGAACGCCCAGTTCCTCCTCGAGCTGGCGAATCCGTGCCGAAAGCGTCGGTTGGGTGACGAAACAGGTCTCCGCGGCCCGGGTGAAATGCCCTTCGCGCGCCAGAGCGATCAGGTAGCGCAACTGCCGGATGTCCATCCCGATCTCCCTCGGCCCCCGCCCGATCCATCCGCCGAAGGGAGCAGGAGCCGGGCCGCGACGCAACCGGCAACCGTTCCCGCGCGAATCCCCAAGGCCATCTCTGCGAGCATCCCCGAAGGCAACCCCGGCTTTCGGCGCGGTTAACGGCGGGATGCGCCAAATGCATGGCAGGCATGCGAAAATCCGAGCATCGCGCGGCGCCCGCGTCTCTCTATATTCGCCTCGTTTCGCCCTCCTGTTCGGATTAGTAACGATGCCTGGCATCCTCGAAGCGACCGGCCTTGTCGCAGCCGTCCTGACCACCCTCGCCTTCCTGCCGCAGGTCATCCAGACCTGGCGCAGCCGCTCGACCGCCGGCCTGAACCTCGGCATGCTGCTGTCGCTCGCGACCGGTGTCGCACTCTGGTTCGTCTACGGACTCGGAACCGGCCAGGTGCCGGTGATTCTCGCCAACGGCGCGACGCTGATGCTGGTCGCGGTGCTTCTGGGCCTGAAACTGCGCGATCTGTTCGTCCGGCTGGCCTGAGCCGCGCCCGCGCCGCGGAGGAGCAGCTGAGAAGCCGGGCGAGCCTCGGGGGAAACGCGCCGTGCCCGCGCGTTTCCTAGGGCCGACAAATTGTCTCGGTGAAAGATTGCGTCGCCCCGGACGCATCCGCGCTATATATTCGCAATCGCAGCGTACCGCGCGGCGACCCGGACGACAGCGCGTCGGCCGGTTTCCGACAATGCCCAGGGGGAACTATGAGCTCAGAAATCGGTCTTCTTGGCCTTGGCACGATGGGCCGGGCACTGGCACTGAACATCGCTGACAAGGGCCACGACATCGCCGTTTTCAACCGCACGACCGAGGTCACCGGGAAATTCGCGGCCGAGGCGGGGGATCTGGCGGAGCGGATCACGCCCTGCGACACGCTCGAAAGCTTCGTCGCCGCGATCCGGAGCCCGCGCACGATCATCCTGATGGTTCCGGCCGGCAAGCCGGTCGACGAGATGATCGCCGCGCTTCGGCCCCTGCTCGCGCCCGAGGATCTGCTGATCGACGCCGGCAACGCCGATTTCCACGACACCCGCCGCCGCGCCGCCGAGGCGCGGGACAAGGGCGAGCTCTTCCTCGGAATGGGAGTCTCGGGTGGCGAGGACGGCGCGCGGCATGGTCCCTCGATCATGGGCGGCGGCCCCAGGGAAGGCTGGGATCGCGTATCCTCCGTGTTGGAGGCGATCGCGGCGAAATACGAGGGCACGCCCTGCGCTACCTGGATGGGCGAGGACGGCGCCGGCCATTTCGTCAAGACCGTGCACAACGGGATCGAGTACGCCGACATGCAGATGATCGCTGAGGTCTACGGCATCATGCGCGACGGGCTCGGCATGGAGGCGACCGAGATCGCCGATGTCTTCGACCGCTGGAACGAGGGGCCGCTCAGGAGCTTCCTCATCGAGATCTCCGGCAAGGTCGCGCGCACCATCGACCCGGAAACGCACCAGCCGCTGCTCGACGTGATCCTGGACGCCGCGGGTCAGAAGGGAACCGGGCGCTGGACCGCCATCGAGGCGCTGATGCTCGGCGCCCCCGCCTCGACGATCGAGGCGGCGGTCGGCGCGCGCAACCTCTCTTCCCGGCTGCAGGACCGCAAGGGCGGCGAGGCGATCTTCGGGCCGGCGCCGACGCGGATCGAGCCGGCGGAGGGCGTGCTCGACGAACTCGAACAGGCGCTGCTCGCCGGCAAGATCTCCTGCTATGCCCAAGGCTTCGGGCTCCTCTCCGCGGCCTCGCAGGAATACGGCTGGGACCTGCCGCTCGATGCGATCGCCCGCGTCTGGCGCGCGGGCTGCATCATCCGTTCGGCGATGCTCGACGACATGGCCCATGCGCTCGCGGTCTCCGGCCTCACCAACCTCATGTTCGCGCCGAGCTTCGCCTCGCGGATGACGGGGAATCACGGAGGACTCCGCGCCACCGTCGCCAAGGCCGCGCTGCATGGGCTCCCCGTGCCCGCGCTCAGCGCCGCGCTCGCCTATTTCGACACGATGCGGACATCGCGCGGCACGGCCAACATGCTGCAGGGCCAGCGGGACTACTTCGGGCTGCACGGGTTCGAACGGCTGGACCGGTCCGGGACCCATCACGGGCCGTGGGCGACCAATCCTCAACCTTGACGTGTGAGGCACTACGCGGATCTAACGCTGGCCGATCATACGTGCGATAATCGGCGTGTCGTGGGAACGGATGACGGGTTCTCGCGTGTTCTCAATTGCTAAGCCATCGGTTTCTCGGCAGAGAAGCGATGTGTGGAAAGGCGGGCCGTGACTCGAAAGCGCTTGTTCCGGGCAAGTCGGTTTCCCGCGACCGCGCGGGTGGAGACGGGGCTAGCTTTTGCCGCGCGCGCGTCGTAAGATCGGGCGAGGGACTATAATTCCATGAACCGTCGAAGCTTTCTCGGTACCGCGGGCGCTCTCCATCTGGCGGCCTTGTTTCGGGGGTCAGCCGCCTTCGCCCAGGACTCGGCCCCGTTCAGCCGCGGCACCGTCGTCGAAGCCGCGCGGGCGCTTGCGTCCGAGCCGTTCGTCCAGCCCGGGCCGGCGGTCCCGGACCCGTTGCTGCAGCTTTCCTATTCCGACTACCAGCATATCCGGTACAAGGACGACCGGCGGCTGTTCACCAATCCGCCCAGTGGCTTCGCCGTCGATCTTCTGCATCCCGGTTTCATCTACCGGGTGCCAGTCGAGATCTACACCGTCGAGAACGGCAACGCGACCAAGGTCGGGTTCAACACCGACCTCTTCACCTATCAGGGCATTGAGCCGCCGGGACCGGACGCCGCGCTCGAGTTCAGCGGCTTCCGCGGACGCACGCCGCTCAACTCGCCCGACTTCATGGACGAGTTCCTCGTCTTCGCCGGCGCGAGCTACTTCCGCGCGATCGCACGGGGCCAGATCTTCGGTCTCTCGGCGCGCGGGCTCTCGATCGGGACGGCCGACCCGGGGGGCGAGGAATTTCCGTTCTTCAAGACCTTCTGGCTCGAGCGGCCCGGCGACGGGCGGATGGTCGTCCACGCGCTGCTCGACGGGCCGAGCGCCTCGGGCGCTTTCCGCTTCACGATCCGCCCCGGCGACGAGACGATCATGGATGTCGAGGCGACCGTCTGCGCCCGCGTCGACGTCCGCACCATGGGTCTCGCGCCGCTGACGTCGATGTTCCTCTACGATGCCAAGGAGCGGGACGGCTACGACGATTTCCGGCCCGGCGTCCATGACAGCGACGGGCTCGCGATGTGGAACGGCGGGGGCGAGCGCATCTGGCGCCCGCTGCACAATCCCCGCCTGCTGCAGGTCAGCTCCTTCGCCGACAGCGGCCCGCGCGGCTTCGGCCTGATCCAGCGCGAGAAGCGGTTTTCCGAGTACGAGGATCTGGAGGCGCTCTATCACAAGCGCCCGAGCCTCTGGGTCGAGCCGATCGGCGACTGGGGCAAGGGTCAGGTGGTGCTGGTCGAGATCCCGAACACCGTCGAGATCCACGACAACATGGTCGCGTTCTGGCGCCCGGAGGAGCCGCTTCTGGCCGGCGGCGAAACCACCTTCACCTACCGGCTCACCTGGGGTTGGGACGCGCCGCCGACCCATCTGCTCCGGGTCACCCGCACGCTGACCGGGATCGGCACGCAGGAAAGCTGGCGGCGTTTCGCCGTCGATTTCTCCAATCCGGGCGTCGCCGTTGGGGCGCCTGCCACCGAATTCTCCGCCAATATCTCCGCCTCGGTCGGAGCGGTGCAGAACATCGTCGTCATGGACAACCCAGAAATCGGCGGCATCCGCGTCGCGTTCGAGGTAGATCCCCAGGGCAACGAGGCCGTGGATCTGCGGCTCGACCTGCTGCGCAATGGCGCGCCCGCGGGCGAGGTGTGGGTCTACAGATGGACCGAGTAGCCAAGGCGATCCCGGCGCGGGAAGCCGGTCCGCCGCTTCCCCCGCCCTCGCCGCGCGAAATGCCGATCCAGAACCTCCGCCGCTTCGACCGGTCGAAACGCGCGGTCAAACCCAGCTTCGACCGGAGCGTGTTTCTCGCCCGGCTGTCGCTCTTCGGCGGCACGCTGGCGCTCACCGCCTGGATGGCGCACGAGATGTATCTCGTGCTCTCGGTCGGTGAACTCGTCGCCATCGAGATGGTGATGCTCGTCCTTTTCGTCATCAACATCGGCTGGATCGCCTTCGGCGCGGTCTCGACCCTGCTCGGCCTCCTCTCGACGCCGAAGCCGCGACCCCGGACGAAAACGCCGCTCCGCGACAGGGTGGCGCTGCTGCTGCCGGTCTACAACGAGGACACGGCGCAGTTCGTCGGCACCGCCTGCGCCACGCTGCGGGAACTGGCCGAACGCGGCGAGGGCAAGAGTTTCGATCTTTTCGTGCTGAGCGACACCAACAAGGCCGATGTCTGGCTCGCCGAGCAGGCGATGATCGCGGAGGCGCGGCGCGACCCGTTCATCGCCCGCCACCTCTTCTATCGCCATCGCCTCAAGAACCGCGAGCGCAAGGTCGGCAACATCAGCGACTGGGTGGAACGTTGGGGCGGCGCCTATCCGGCCTTCGTGGTCTTCGACGCCGACAGCCTCATGGAGGCGGAAACCATCATCGAACTCGCGCACCGGATGGAGGCCGACGACAAGGCCGGGCTCATCCAGACGGTGCCCTGCCTCATCAACGGCCGCACGGTGCTCGCCCGCGCCCAGCAATTCGCGGCGCGCGTCTACGGCCCCCTGCTCGCCCGCGGGCTCGGCGTCTGGTTCGGCAATGCCGGCAACTACTGGGGCCACAACGCGATCATCCGGACCGAGGCCTTCGCGAGCGCCGCCGGCCTGCCGATCCTGCCCGGGCGCAAGCCCTTCGGCGGCATGGTGATGAGCCACGATTTCGTCGAGGCGGCGATGATGCGCCGCGCCGGCTGGTCGATCATCATGGCCGACGATCTCGGCGGCAGCTTCGAACAGGCGCCGCCCAATCTCATGGAACTCGTCGCGCGCGACCGCCGCTGGTGCCAGGGCAACCTGCAGCATCTGGCGCTCATCAACACCGCGGGCTTCCACCCGCTGAGCCGCCTGCATCTGGCGATGGGGGTCATGTCTTACCTCGCCTCGCCGCTCTGGTTCCTGTTCCTGCTGACGGGCATGCTGCTCGCGTTGCACGCCAATCTCGTGCCACCGAACTATTTCCCCGAGGGCTGGTCGCTGTTTCCGACCTGGCCGCAGATCGACGCGCGGCGCGCGATGATGCTCTTCGGTCTCTGCATGCTGGTCTTGTTCCTGCCCAAGCTGCTCGGCCTCATCGCCTTCATCGGCGAACGCGCCTCTCGCGGGCTCCGCATCCGGGTCGTCGTGGGCTTCTTCGTCGAGAACATCGTATCGGCGCTGATCGCGCCCGTAATGATGCTGACCCAGAGCCGGTCGGTGGTGGAGATCCTGACCGGCGCCGACAGCGGCTGGCGCGCGCAGGCGCGCGACGCCGAGCGCATCCCCTGGCGCATTCTCTGGAGCTTCCACCACCGCCACATGTTCGTCGGCATCCTGCTCGCCGTGCTGGCCGGGCTGATCTCCTGGTCGCTCCTGGCCTGGATGAGCCCCGCGCTCACCGGAATGATCGTCGCGATCCCGCTCGCCGCCTTCGTCTCCAACGGCAAGGTTGGAAGCTGGCTCAAGCGTCGTGCGCGGCTCCTGGTGACGCCGGAGGAGGAGCATCCGCCGGTGATCTCGATCGCGGCCGAGGCCATCGCGGAGGAAATGCGCGACCGCCGCCCGCCGCCCGCGACCATCGCCGATCTGCTCGCCGACAAGCCCGCGCTCGACCGGCACCTCGCCTGGCTCGACGCGCCGACCGCGCGGCGGCCGGGCGAGCCGGATGCCACACTGGCGGCGGGCTGGCTGAAGCTCTGCGACGGGGCCGAGCCCGATTCGCTCGATCCCGCCGAGCGCTACGCCATCCTCGCCTCGGAACCGATCATGCGCCGGCTGATCGCCGGGAGCGTCGCGCTCTGACCGGAAGCACCGGCCGCCGGCGCCGCCCCGCGCCGCGACCGGTCCCGCCGATCTCACTGTCCCCGTCGGGACGCCCTATTGCGATGAATGTCCTTCGGGCAGGGCGGCGATGCGCCGGTGGATCGTGCTCCGATGGATGCCGAGCCGCCGCGCCGCCTCGCTGACGTTGCCGCCACATTCGCGGAGCGTCCTGAGGATCAGCTCGGTTTCCGCGTCGTGGAGCGTCTCGGCCGCGCGCGCGGGCTCGGCGAGGAATTCCGGAGCGCCCTTGTCGGCGTCCTGCCACTCGCAGACGAAGCTCTCCCCGTTCGGCCCGCGCAGTGTCGTGCCGCCCCAGGCGGCGCGTGCCTGGATGCCGAACAGCGCCTCGAACTGGACGCGGTCGAGCGCGTCCCAGGCGAGTCCGACCAGCGACAGGCCGCGTCGGTTCGCAGCCACCAGCGTCTCGTCGCGGAAGATCAACGCCCCCTCGCGCACGGTGCCGAGCATGCCGGCATCGGTATGCAGCCGGAGAATCCGGCAGCCATCGAACCGCTGACGCAGCAGCCGATGCTCGATCTGTGCGACCGCCATGCGCACGAGCCCGAGCGCGTGGGTGTGGGCAGTTCCCGAGGAGCCGGAGATATCGAGCACACCCATCGTCGCGCCGCGCGGATCGATGATCGGCGTCGCCGAGCAGCTGAGAAGCTCGTGCCCGGCGAAATAATGCTCCCCACCGTGCACCGCCACCGCCCGCCGCTCCGCCAGCGCGACGCCGATCGCATTCGTGCCCGTGCTCGCCTCGCTCCAGTCCACGCCCGGGCGAAGCGCGACCCCGGCGGCCCGCCCGGCGAAGGCCGTGTCGCCGAGCGTATCGAGGATCATGCCTGTCGCATCGGTGAGAATGACGACGCTCCCGGTCTCGCGCGCCTCGACGCCCAGCATCTCCAGTTCGGGGCGGCAGAGACGACAGAACCGCGCATGACGCTCGTGCAGGTGGCGCAGGTCGCCCTGCGGGATCGGGTCCGGCGTCGGTGTCGTGCGCTCCCGCAACCCCATGTCGGAGCAGCGAATCCAGGAACGCAGCACCGCGTGGCCGAGTTGGTCCGAGGGGAGCTTCCCCTCGTCGAAGTATTCCTGTCTCGCGCGATCGATCGTCGAATCGCCTGCACGGCGCATAAGAGCCGCTCCCTTCCCTGAGGTGTCGCAATCTGCGACAGCGTGACTTTTTTTGTCGCTTGGTGCGTCACACGATAGCTGGAAGCGCAACCTTGTCCAACGTTCAGCGTATAAACCCTGTGTCATCGGCGAACATCCGGTTGACGCGTGGGTACGGTCACGTACTCTCTCAATCAATAAGAAAGGCGGGCAGATCCCGCCGCCATCAGGAGGAGATAAAACATAATGAACGTTCAGGACGCTGTCGCCACTCGAAAAGCTCCGTTCAAGGCCAAGTACGGCAACTTCATCGGTGGCGAATTCGTTGAACCCGTCGAAGGTCGCTATTTCGACAACACTTCCCCGATCAACGGACAGGTCATCACTTCCCTCGCCCGTTCGAGCGATAAGGATATCGAGCGCGCGCTCGACGCGGCCCATGCCGCGAAGGACGCCTGGGGGGAAACCTCGCCCGCCGAGCGAGCCCAGGTGCTCCTGCGCATCGCCGACCGGATGGAGGAGAATCTCGAAACGATCGCCACGGCCGAGACCTGGGACAACGGCAAGCCGATTCGCGAAACCATGGCGGCCGACATTCCGCTCGCGATCGACCATTTCCGTTACTTCGCCGGCTGTCTGCGCGCGCAGGAAGGCTCGCTTTCCGAGATCGACAAGGACACGATCGCCTATCATTTCCATGAGCCGCTCGGCGTCGTGGGTCAGATCATCCCGTGGAACTTCCCGCTGCTCATGGCCTGCTGGAAGCTCGCCCCCGCGCTCGCCGCCGGCAACTGCATCGTGCTGAAGCCCGCCGAGCAGACCCCCGCCTCGATCATGGTGCTGCTCGACATCATCGGCGACCTGCTGCCCCCGGGCGTGCTCAACGTGGTGAACGGTTTCGGCGTCGAAGCCGGCAAGCCGCTGGCCTCCAACCCGCGGATCGCCAAGATCGCCTTCACCGGCGAGACGACGACCGGCCGGCTCATCATGCAGTACGCCGCCCAGAACCTCATTCCGGTGACGCTGGAGCTCGGCGGCAAGTCCCCGAACATCTTCTTCGAGGATGTGGCGAACGAGGACGACGACTACTTCGACAAGGCGCTCGAAGGCTTCACGATGTTCGCGCTCAACCAGGGTGAGGTCTGCACCTGCCCGTCGCGCGCGCTGATTCACGAGTCGATCTTCGACCGCTTCATGGAGCGGGCGGTGAAGCGCGTGGAAGCCATCAAGCAGGGCGACCCGCTCGACCCCTCGACCATGATGGGCGCGCAGGCCTCGTCGGAGCAGATGGAGAAGATCCTCTCCTATCTCGACATCGGCCGCCAGGAAGGCGCGGAAGTGCTCGCCGGCGGTGAGCGCAACAAGCTCGAAGGCGATCTGGCCGACGGTTACTACGTGAAGCCGACGGTCCTGAAGGGCAACAACAAGATGCGGGTCTTCCAGGAGGAGATCTTCGGCCCGGTCGTCTCGGTCACGACCTTCAAGACCGACGAGGAAGCGCTCGAGATCGCCAACGACACGCTCTACGGCCTCGGCTCGGGCGTCTGGACCCGCGACGGCAACCGCGCCTATCGCATGGGCCGGGGCATCAAGGCCGGCCGTGTCTGGACCAACTGCTACCACGCCTATCCGGCCCACGCCGCCTTCGGTGGCTACAAGCAGTCGGGCATCGGTCGTGAGAACCACCGGATGATGCTCGACCACTATCAGCAGACCAAGAACCTGCTGGTCAGCTACTCGCCGAAGAAGCTCGGCTTCTTCTGATCTCCCTGAGCAACTCCGGGGGTCCGGCCTTCGGGCCAGCCCCCGGCTTTTTCTTCGGGGAGGTTTGCCATGGCGGAAGTTGACGACAAGACCGGGGAGCAGGCGAGCGGGGCCGGCAAGGGAGCGGAGAAGGGGGCCAGCAAGGTCACCGCGACGCCGGCCGCGCTCGAACTGCTCGCCGAGATCGAAGCGGACCATGGGCCGGTGCTGTTCCACCAGTCCGGCGGCTGTTGCGATGGCTCCTCGCCGATGTGCTATGGGCGCGATGAATTCATGATCAGCGCGACGGACGTTCTGCTTGGCTACGTGGGGGACGCGCCGTTCTACATCAGCGGACCGCAGGCCGCGGTCTGGGCCCATACCGATCTGATCATCGATGTCGTGACCGGCCGTGGAGGGATGTTCTCCCTCGACAACGGCAGGGAACGCCGGTTCCTGACCCGCTCGACGATCTGCGCGGTCGCGCCGTCCAGCTGACGGTCAGGAGACTACCCCCGCGCGTCCTGCGCGGGGCACCAAACGAAAAGACAGGAGGAACAAATCCATGGCGAAGACCATGAAGGCCGCCGTCGTACGCGAGTTCGGCAAGCCGCTGTCGATCGACGAGGTTCCAATTCCCGAACCTGGCCCCCAGGAAATCCAGGTCGCCGTCCAGGCGTCCGGTGTCTGCCATACCGACCTGCACGCGGCCGAGGGGGACTGGCCCGTCAAGCCGAACCCGCCGTTCATTCCCGGCCATGAGGGCGTCGGCTTCGTCTCCGCCGTCGGCAAGGACGTGAAACATGTCAAGGAAGGCGACCGTGTCGGCGTTCCCTGGCTCTACAACGCCTGCGGCCATTGCCGTCACTGCCTCGGCGGCTGGGAGACGCTCTGCACCGAGCAGAAGAACACCGGCTACTCGGTGAACGGCGGCTTCGCCGATTATGTGATCGCCGACCCGAACTACGTCGGCCACCTGCCCGACAACGCGGATTTCGCCGAGATGGCGCCGATCCTCTGCGCGGGCGTGACGGTCTACAAGGGCCTCAAGGTCACCGATACCAAGCCCGGCGACTGGGTTGTGATCTCCGGCATCGGCGGCCTCGGCCACATGGCAGTCCAGTACGCCAAGGCGATGGGCATGAACGTCGCCGCGGTGGACATCTCCGAGGACAAGCTCGAGCTTGCCAAGAAGCTCGGCGCGACCCTGACGGTGAACGCCAAGGAAGAGGACCCGGCCGCGGTCATCAAGCGCGAGACCGGCGGCGGCGCCCAGGGCGTGCTCGTCACCGCGGTCAGCCCGAAGGCCTTCGAACAGGCGATCGGCATGGTGGACCGGGGCGGCACCATCTCGCTCAACGGCCTGCCCCCGGGCGACTTCCCGCTCGACATCTTCGGCATGGTGCTGAACGGCATCACCGTGCGCGGCTCGATCGTCGGCACCAGGCTCGACCTGCAGGAGTCGATCGACTTCGCGGCGCAGGGCAAGGTCAAGGCGACGATCTCCAAGGCCAAGCTCGAGGATGTCAACGACGTCTTCGCGAAGATGCACAAGGGCCAGATCGACGGCCGTATCGTGCTCGACATCGCCGGCTGACCCCGGCCGCCGACCTGAACGACCCGGCGGGGCCTCCTCGGAGGCCCCGTTCGCGTGTCGCGCCTTAACCGGCGGGTAAGCATGGCTGGCGAAGCTGCCCGGGAAGCGGCCTCTCGCGATGGCCGCGTTATCCGGGGATGGCGCCGATGGCTCCGTGCCCCTTGTTGCTGGGAGCACGGCCTATGACCCTTCCGCTCACTGATACCGCGACGCCTCGCCCGGCGACCGGCCCGAGGCGGCATTGCCTCTTCGGTGTCACGATCCTGCTCGTCGAGGACAGCCGGGGCGTTTCCGAAGCGGTCCGCCTCTTCGCCGCGGAGAGCGGCGCGCGGCTCCGGCGGGCCGACAGCCTCGCCTCGGCGAGCCGCCACCTCGCGATCTACCGGCCGAACGCCGTGATCATCGACCTCGGGCTGCCGGATGGCGACGGGCTCGCGCTGATCCGCCATCTCGCCGCCGCCGCGACACCGCTCCGCAGCATCATCGCGATGAGCGGACATGATCCGGCGAGCTGGCAGCCCGCCGCGCGCGCCGCCGGCGCCGTCGCCTGTCTGGAAAAGCCGATCCCGAGCCTGCGCGCCTTTCAGGACACGGTTCTCTCGGTCCTTCCCGACGCCGCCGACCGCCGGATCGCCGAGACCGCGGAACTTTCGCTCGACGGCCGCGCCTCGATGCGGGCCGCCTTCGACGCCGACCTGCGCCGCGCGCAGGCGCTGCTCACCGAGGCGATAGAGACCGCCGACCGGGACATGATCATCTATTGCGCGCAGTTCATCGGCTCGGTCGGCGACATGATCCCGGACCCGTCCCTGACCGCAGCCGCGCGGGCGACGAACGGACCGGGACCGCGGGCTCATGAACTGGTCGCCCGGCTTTCCGACCGGATCGCCCGCGCGACATCCGCCGCCCTCGGCTGAGCAAGGAATCGATCGGACCCCTGGGCGCCAGGGCGCCCGGGCGGGGCTACTCCCGCGCCTCCGAGGTTCCCCGCTCCCGGTAGGGCGTGGTCTGGTAGAACGCCCGGTAGCATTTCGAGAAATGCGACGGCGACGAGAAGCCGCAGGCGAGCGCGACATTGATCACGCTCATCTCGGTCTGCATCAGGAGGTTGCGCGCCTTCTTCAGCCGCAGTTCCATGTAGTATCGCTTCGGGCTGCGGCTCAGGTAGCGGCGGAACAGCCGTTCGAGCTGGCGCGTCGACATGCCGACATCCTGCGCCAGCGTGGCGGGCGAGATCGGCTCCTCGATGCTTGTCTCCATCCGGTGCATGACGGTCGAGAGCTTCGGATGCCGCACGCCGATCCGGGTCGGGATCGACAGCCGCTGGGTGTCGCGGTCGGAGCGGATCTCGGTATGGATCATCTGATCGGCCACGAGATTGGCGAGTTCCGATCCATGCTTGCGGGCGATCAGGTTCAGCATCAGGTCCGTCGAGGCGGTGCCGCCGGCCGCGGTGTAACGGTTCTGGTCGATCACATAGACGTTCTGGGTCACGTCGATCTCGGGGAAGTCCTCGTCGAATCCGTCGCGGTTTTCCCAGTGGATCGTGCAGCGCCGCCGGTCGAGCAATCCCGCCTGCGCGAGCACCTGCGCGCCGGTGCAGACGGCGCCGATCGCCGCGACCCGCCGGCTCTCGCGCCGCAGCCAGGTCAGGATCGGCCGGGTGATCGAGTCCTTCACATCCGCGCCGCCGATCACGATCAGCGTGGCATCGCGTGCCAGTTCGTCGAAGCCGCCATCCGTCTGGATCGGAATGCCGTTCGATGCCCGGACGGGTTCGCCCCCCTCGCTGACCGTCCGCCACCGATAAAGCTCGCGCCCCGACATCTTGTTCGCGAGACGCAGGGGTTCGACCGCGCTCGCGAAGGCGATCATGGTGAACCGCGGGACCAAGAGGAAGACGAAGGTGTCCGGGCGGCTGTCTGCCATCGGCTGGGACTCGATCCTGGCGTTGACGATACGATCGTGGCCGGGATCTAGGGCCGCGCGCGCCGCCAAGGTCAAGTGGCAAGATGCGCGCAGGGGGCGCGGGGTATGGTAAAAGCCGCGTGGCTGGGCTATGCAGCGCCCAATTTTTCCGACCAATCCCCGGGGAGCCAAGACCATGTGTGCTGACTGGACCCGATCCGACTGGCGCTCGAAACCGCGGGTACAGATGCCCGACTATCCCGACGCGGCCGAGCTTCAGAGGGTGGAGCGCGAGCTCGCCTCCTATCCTCCGCTCGTCTTCGCCGGCGAAACCCGCAAGCTGCGCGCGCAACTCGCCGATGTGGCCGAAGGGCGCGCCTTCCTGCTGCAGGGCGGCGACTGCGCCGAGAGCTTCGGCGCCTTCAGGGCGGACATCATCCGCGACACCTTCAAGGTGATGCTGCAGATGGCGGTCGTCCTCACCTTCGGCGCGAAATGCCCGGTGGTGAAGATCGGCCGCATGGCTGGCCAGTTCGCGAAGCCCCGCTCGGCCCCGACCGAGACGGTCGACGGCGTGGAACTGCCGAGCTACCGCGGCGACATCATCAATGATTTCGAATTCGCCGCCGCCGCCCGCGTTCCCGATCCCCAGCGCATGCTGCGCGCCTATACCCAGGCCGCCGGCACGCTGAACCTCCTGCGCGCGTTCAGCCAGGGCGGGTACGCGGACATCACCCGCGTGCATTCCTGGACGCTCGATTTCACCGCCGGCCAGCCGGGCTACGAGCAGTACCACAAGCTCGCCAACCGGATCTCCGGCGCGCTCGATTTCATGAACGCGGCCGGTGTCAGCCCGGATACCAGCGACGCGCTGCACCGGGTCGACTACTACACCAGCCACGAAGCGCTGCTGCTCGAATACGAGGAGGCGCTCTGCCGCATCGACTCGACCACCGGCATTCCGGTCGCGGGCTCGGGCCACATGATCTGGATCGGCGACCGGACGCGCCAGCCCGACGGCGCGCATGTCGAATTCTGCCGCGGCGTGCAGAATCCGATCGGGTTGAAATGCGGCCCGTCGATCTCCGAGAGCGACCTGCTGCGGCTGATCGACCGGCTGAACCCGAGCAACGACGCCGGCCGGCTGACGCTCATCGCACGGTTCGGCGCGGGCCAGGTCGGCGAGCATCTGCCCCGTCTCATCCGCGCGGTCGAGCGCGAGGGGCGCAAGGTGGTCTGGTCCTGCGATCCGATGCACGGCAATACCGTGAAGTCGGAGAGCGGCTACAAGACCCGTCCCTTCGAACGGGTCCTGCGCGAAGTGCGCGAGTTCTTCGCGATCCACGCGGCGGAAGGCACCTATCCGGGCGGCGTGCATTTCGAGATGACCGGCCAGGACGTGACCGAATGCACCGGTGGCGTTCGCGCGGTCACCGACGAGAATCTCCGCGACCGCTATCACACCGCCTGCGACCCGCGGCTCAATGCGAGCCAGTCGCTGGAGCTCGCCTTCCTCGTCGCGCAGGAGCTCGACAACCGCCTCCAGGCGCAGCGCGCGGTGGGCTGATCCGGGTGACGGTTAAACAAGTACTGGTCCTGACGGCGACGGGCGGCCTGCCCGACGTCGCCGCCGGGATGATCACGCAGGCGATCACCGCCGCCAGCGGCGAAATCGGCGCGACGCGGCGTCTCGCCGGCACCGCCGTCGAGATCGAACTTGCGAAAGCGCCGGCGGCGGGGGCGATCGCGGAGGCGGCGGCGCGGATCGGCGTCGATGCCAATCGCGTCCCGACCGCGCATCGCCGCAAGCGGCTGCTGATCGCCGACATGGATTCGACGATCATCGGTGTCGAATGCATCGATGAACTCGCCGATTTCGCCGGCGTGAAGCCGATGGTGGCCGAGATCACCGAACGCGCCATGCGCGGCGAGCTCGATTTCGAGGCGGCGCTCCGCGCCCGGGTCGCGCTGCTGCGCGGGCTGCCGGAGAGCACGCTCGAGCAATGCTACGAGGCGCGCGTCCATCTCAATCCCGGCGCGCGGGTGCTGACGCGGACGATGGCCGGCCTGGGCGCCGAGACCGCGCTGATTTCCGGCGGCTTCACCTTCTTCACGACGCGGGTCGCCGAGGCGGCGGGATTTGCCTGCAACCAGGCCAATACACTCGTCGTGGAAGGGGGCGTACTGACCGGCGAAGTCACCGATCCCATTCTCGGCCGCGAGGCGAAACACGCGGCCCTCCGGCGGCTCGCGACCGACTTCGGCCCGGAACTGGCGATCGCCGTGGGCGACGGCGCGAACGATCTCGACATGATCGTCGCGGCGGGGCTCGGGGTCGCGTATCGCGCGAAACCCGCGCTCGCCGAAGCCGCCGACGCGCGGATCGAGCATTCCGACCTGACCGCGCTGCTCGCGTTGCAGGGCATCCCCGAGTCCGAATGGGTCACGGATTGAGACACCGGGCAGCCTGTGCTGTCCGGGTCGCCCGGGATCGGAACATATGGAGAACTCCCCTTCCCTTCCCGGCGATTCATCCTTAACTTGGCGGCGATGAACGGGCACTGGATCGACGAGGCGGATGCGTTCGAGGCGGCGGAGGCGCGGCCCCTTTCCGCGCGCGCGGCGGCGGCGCGGCCCGCGCCCTATCTCGACGGGCTGAACGAGGAACAGCGCGCGGCGGTCGAGGCGCTCGACGGGCCGGTTCTCGTGCTCGCGGGCGCGGGTACCGGCAAGACCCGCGCGCTGACGACGCGAATCGCGCATCTGCTCGCCACCGGCCGGGCGCGGCCGAACGAGGTTCTCGCCGTCACCTTCACCAACAAGGCGGCGCGCGAGATGCGCTTCCGCATCGGCCAACTTGTCGGCGGCGTGGTCGAGGGGATGCCCTGGCTCGGCACCTTCCATTCGCTCTCCGTCAAGATCCTGCGCCGCCACGCCGAGCTCGTCGGGCTGAAGTCGAATTTCACCATCCTCGATACCGACGACCAGCTGCGGCTGATGCGCCAGATCGTGCAGGCGGAGCGGATCGACGAGAAACGCTGGCCGCCCCGGATGCTGGCCTCGCTCATCGACGGCTGGAAGAACCGCGGCCTGACGCCCGAGCGTGTGCCGAGC
Source organism: Amaricoccus sp. W119 (assembly GCF_047275745.1). Taxonomy (NCBI): domain Bacteria; kingdom Pseudomonadati; phylum Pseudomonadota; class Alphaproteobacteria; order Rhodobacterales; family Paracoccaceae; genus Amaricoccus; species Amaricoccus sp. W119. The sequence goes on from NZ_JBKQWU010000003.1 coordinate 81,504, forward strand.
TCGGAGGCGAGCGCCTATGCCCATCGCGGTACCGAGTTCTACGCCGCCTATCAGGAGCGGCTGCGTACGCTCAACGCCTGCGACTTCGGCGACCTGCTCCTGCACACGGTCGGGATCTTCCAGAACAACCTCGACGTGCTCGACCGCTACCAGTCCTGGTTCCGCTACATCCTCGTGGACGAGTATCAGGACACCAATGTCGCGCAATATCTCTGGCTCCGGCTGCTCGCCGGGCGGGATCACAACATCTGCTGCGTCGGCGATGACGACCAGTCGATTTATGGCTGGCGCGGCGCGGAGGTGGAGAACATCCTGCGGTTCGAGAAGGACTTCCCCGGCGCCAGGGTGATCCGGCTCGAGCGTAACTACCGCTCCACGCCGCATATCCTCGCCGCCGCCTCGGGCGTTATCGCGGCGAACGAGAGCCGGCTCGGCAAGACGCTCTGGACCGACATGGCGCAGGGCGAGAAGCTCCGCCTCATCGGCCATTGGGACGGCGAGGAGGAGGCGCGCTGGATCGGCGAGGAGATCGAGGCCTATACCCGCGGCACCCGCGGGCTCGACCCGGTTCCAGCGGATGGCATTGCCATTCTCGTCCGCGCCACGCATCAGATGCGCGCCTTCGAGGACCGGTTCCTGACGATCGGCCTGCCCTATCGCGTGATCGGCGGCCCGCGCTTCTACGAGCGGCAGGAGATCCGCGACGCGATGGCCTATTTCCGCGTCGCGGTCTCGCCCGATGACGGGCTCGCCTTCGAGCGGATCGTGAACGTCCCGAAACGCGGCCTCGGCGACAAGGCGGTGCAGGAGATCAACCGCGTCGCCCGCGAGAACGGGACGAGCCTGCTCGAAGCCGCGCGTATCCTCGTGGCGCAAGGCGGGCTCGGCGCCCGCGGCCGGGGACAGCTTGGCGCCTTGGTCGCCGATTTCGACCGCTGGAACGCGATGATCCGCGACGGTTCGAACCATGTCGAGCTTGCCGAGGCGATGCTGGAGGAGAGCGGCTACGCCCAGATGTGGCAGGCGGAGAAGTCGCCCGACGCGGCCGGGCGACTCGAGAACCTCAAGGAACTGGTCAAGGGCCTCGCCGAATTCGAGAACCTGCAGGGTTTCCTCGAACATGTCAGCCTCGTCATGGACAACGCGCAGGAGGAGGGCGCGCGCAAGGTCTCGATCATGACGCTGCACGCGGCCAAGGGGCTGGAATTCCCCTGCGTCTTCCTGCCGGGCTGGGAGGACGGGCTCTTTCCCTCGCAACGCGCGATGGACGAGTCCGGGCTGAAGGGGCTCGAGGAGGAGCGCCGCCTCGCCTATGTCGGGATCACGCGGGCGCGGCGGTTCTCCACGATCAGCTTCGCGGCGAACCGGCGGGTCTACAACCAGTGGCAATCCGCCCTGCCCTCGCGCTTCATCGACGAATTGCCGCCCGAACATGTCGAGGTGCTGACCCCGCCCGGCCTCTACGGCGGCGGCTATGGCGCCGCCGCGGTTCAGCCGAAGAGCACGCTCGCCGACCGCGCGGCAGAGGCGGATGTCTACGACTCACCCGGCTGGAAACGGATGCAGGCCCGCGCGGCCGCCCGTCCCGTCTCACAGCCGCGCGAGGCGAAGAACATGGTGATCGACGCCACCGCGATTCCCGCCTTCGGCGTCGGCGACCGCGTCTTCCATCAGAAATTCGGCTACGGCGAGGTGCGCGTCGTCGAGGGCGACAAGCTAGCGATCGATTTCGAGAAGGCGGGCTCGAAGAAGATCGTCGCCCGCTTCGTCGTCGCAGCGGACGATATCCCGTTCTGACGGCGGCCCGCCATCAAACGCCGATGCGATCCATGACGAAGGCGGCCCGCTCCTCGACGCTCGCGAGCGGCAGGCGGACGAGGCGATAGCCGAGCCGGGAATAGACATCGGCCATTACCGCGCAGGTCGCTTGCGCCTCGGCCGCGTCCTGTCGGCGCTCCTTGTCCCGCGTGAAGATCTCGTCCCAGAACGGCGCGATGAAGACAAGCGGGTTGTACCGGAACACTCGCGCCGCCTCGCGCGCATGTGCGGGGACGGGGAGGCCGCTCAGGGTCAGATATCCTATCACATCGGGAAGTCCGCGATCCATCAACACGGGTCCGGGAAGCCCGGAGGCTTCATGATGCGACCGCGTTTCCCATCCGAGCATCAGCTCCGCGAAGGCGGCGCGATTCTTCCAGGGCAGCGCTTCGCCGCCGATTCGCACCTGATCGCGAATGATCGCGCGCCCGGCCTCGGGCATGGAACGCAGGCCCAGACCCGCGAGCGCATCGATCAGTGTCGTCTTGCCCCCGCCGGGGCCACCGGTCACGACGAACAGGTGGTTACACATTTCCCACCTTCGGAACTGTTGTGGGAAGAAGCGCCAGTGGACCCGACCGCCGTCGGATACCCGGGTGGCGAAGCGGCAGCATAGGGCCGCGGTCGAACAATGCCCACCGGTGGGAAGCGCGTGAACGCCAAAAAAAACAGCCGGGCATGAGCCCGGCTGAGTTGGGGAGGAAACTTGGCAAGCGGGCGCCGCGCCACGGGGCGCCCGGGGAATTCCGGATCAGCGGCCGTAGACGCTGTCGTAGGCGATCTCGCGGATCGAGTAGCTCGAGATGCCGAGGTCGCGCAGCTCGCGGTCGCTCAGCGAGCGGAGTTCGTTCAGCGTGCGCAGGAAGAGGCGATAGTCGGCGACCGCCTTGGTGATCGCGGCGAAAAGACCGTGGCCGAGGCCGTTGTTGGTCGCGAACGGGAAATTGACAACATGTGCCATGACTGTGTGTCCTTGCGTCTGTACCGTCCCGGAGCCGTCTCCGGGGTGTTGTTGATGTTCAAAGGCGCCGGCGGCGGCGCGTTTCAGGGGTTCGCCCGGGGCGCCGAAGCGATCCCGGACCGGTCTTCTGGCCCGTCGAAACGGTGGCTGAACATTCGTCTCATCTCTTGTCCGCCTCCTTTCGTTAATGTTCGGTTGTGAGCGTTCCCTTGCTGTTGCATTGCAAAATAAACGATCCCGGCCCTTACACAACGATCATTGTCGGAAGGCCGTCATGCAGCTAACGCATAGCTATTAACATTCGATTTACCAGTATGTTACCGAGTAAAATTCATAGGGATCACGCGATCCCGCCATGCAATGTCAGCCATGTTGCCCCGCAGCTCGCGAACGAAGAATGCGAAACCCGGACCGGTACCGGCAGGCTCTCGAGCAATGCGCCCTTGTCTCGGCCGCGACGCGGAGCGATCTTCGCCAGACCGGCGATAGCCCGCAGGACCGACGAAAGAAGCTTCCGATGCCAGTGACCGAACCCGTGACCAAAGACGACGTGATGACCGCCCTGCGCTCCATCCAGATGCCCGGTTCGGGGCGCGATATCGTCGAGGCGGATATCGTCCGGGCGGTCACGGTGGAAGCTGGCCGGGTCAGCTTCATTCTCGAGGTCGATCCGGCCCAGGGCGAGGCGCTCGAGCCGACGCGCGCCGCCGCCCAGGCCGCCGTCGAGGCGTTGCCGGGCGTGACCGCGGTCTCGTCTCTGCTGACCGCGCATGGCCCTTCGCCGAAGGCGCCGCCGCCGGACCTCAAGATCGGCCGCCACCCGACGCCCCAGGCCGGGCCCCAGGCGGTGCCGGGCATCCGCCACATCCTCGCGATCGCCTCCGGCAAGGGCGGCGTCGGCAAATCGACCGTCGCCGCCAATCTCGCCGTGGCGCTCGCCGCCGAGGGGAAGAAGGTCGGGCTGCTCGACGCCGATATCTACGGGCCGAGCCAGCCCAGGATGATGGGCGTCTCCGGCCGCCCCCGCTCGCCCGACGGCAAGACCATCCTGCCGCTCGTGAACCATGGGGTCACGATCATGTCGATCGGCCTGATGCTGCGCGAGGGCGAGGCGGTGGTGTGGCGCGGGCCGATGCTGATGGGCGCGCTGCAGCAGCTGATGGGCCAGGTCGCCTGGGGCGAACTCGACGCGCTGATCGTCGACCTGCCGCCCGGAACCGGCGACGTGCAGCTGACGCTGAGCCAGAAATACGTGCTGACCGGCGCGATCCTCGTCTCGACGCCGCAGGACATCGCGCTCCTCGACGCGCGCAAGGCGCTCGACATGTTCGACAAGACCAAGGTGCCCGTGCTCGGACTGATCGAGAACATGTCGAGCTACATCTGCCCGAACTGCGGCCATGAGGAACATATCTTCGGCCATGGCGGCGCGAAGGCCGAAGCCGCGCGGCTCGGGGTGCCCTTCCTCGGCGAGGTGCCGCTCGACATCGCGATCCGCCTCGCCGGCGATTCGGGCACTCCGGCCGTCGCCGCCCACCCTGCAAGCGCCGAGGCGGAGGCGTTCCGCGCCATCGCACGCCGGCTGATCGCGGATCGGATCGTCTGAAGCGCGATGGAACGCCCCCGGCGGGCGTCTCCGCGGCCGCGTGCCGCTTGCCCGCCGGCGCCGAGCGGGTATTGTGACGAAACGCGTTCACCACCCCGGAGGGCTTCGGCCCGGCGCCGGGGGCCGTTCAAAGACGGATCAAGGAGCTTTTCATGAAGCGCATTCTGCTCGCGACCGCGGTCTCCGCCGGCCTCGTTTCGGCCGCCGCGGCGGAGCCGGTCAACATCGGCGTCATCCTCGGCTTCACCGGCCCGCTCGAGTCGATCACGCCCGGCATGGGCGGCAGCGCGGAGGTGGCGCTGAAGGAGGCCTCCGATTCCGGCAAGCTGCCGAACGGCATCACACTCAACCCGGTCCGGGCCGACTCGACCTGCGTCGACGCCGCCGCCGCGACCACCGCGGCCGAGGGGCTCGTCAGCAGCCAGAACGTCGCGGCGATCATGGGCGCCGACTGCTCGGGCGTCACCACCGCGGTCGCGACCAACGTCGCCGTTCCGCGCGGCGTGACGATCATCTCCCCCTCCGCGACCTCGCCCGCGCTCACGGATCTCGAGGACAACGGCTATTTCTTCCGGACCGCGCCCTCCGACGCCCGGCAGGGCGAGGTTCTCGCCGATCTCGTGACCGAGAACGGCACGACCGAGGTCGCCGTCACCTATACCAACAACGACTACGGCAAGGGTCTCGCCGACACTTTCGCGGCGGCCTTCGAGGAGCGGGGCGGCACCGTCGCGATCTCGGCGGCGCATGAGGATGCCAAGGCCGACTATTCCGCCGAGGTGGCCGCGCTTCAGGCCTCGGGCGCCGACACACTCATGGTCTTCGGCTATGTCGACCGGGGCGGCCGCGGGATCGTGCAGGGCGCGCTCGATACCGGCGCCTTCGAGAATTTCTACTTCGCAGACGGCATGTACGGCCAGAGCCTGATCGACGCCGTGGGCGACGAGATCAATGGCATCGTCATCGGCACCCTGCCCGGCGTCGAGGGCGAGGGCGCGGATATCTTCGCCAAGGTCGCCGAATCCCACGGCATGGACCCGACCGGCACCTATGTGCCCGAGAGCTACGATGCCGCCGCCCTGATCGCGCTCTCGATCGCCGCTTCCGGATCGGCGGACCGGACCGCGATCCGCGACCACGTGATGAATGTGGCGAACGCGCCGGGCGAGCAGATCTTCGCGGGCGAGCTTGCCAAGGGGATCGAGATCCTGACCTCGGGCGGCGATATCGACTATCAGGGCGCGACGGGTGTCGAACTGATCGGCCCGGGTGAGGCCGCGGGCTCCTACCGCGTCTACGAGATCGAGAACAACGCCCCCGTTACGCTCGGCTACCGCTGAGCGCGACGGGAAGACGGAGTAAACGAAGGTGTCGGCCTCCCCAGCGATCGTCGAGGTCGACGACCTCCGCATGCATTTCGGCGGCATCCGCGCGGTGGATGGCGCCTCGATCCGGATCGCGGAGGGCTCGATCACCGGGCTGATCGGGCCGAACGGCGCCGGAAAATCGACGCTCTTCAACGTCATCGCCGGGCATTACCGGCCGACCTCCGGCAGCGTCAGGCTCGACGGCGAGGACATCACCGGTCTCTCGCCGCACGAGCTCTTTCACAAGGGGCTGCTGCGGACCTTCCAGACAGCGCATGAGTTCTCGACGCTGACGGTGCGCGAGAATCTGATGATGGTCCCCGCGGACCAGCCGGGCGAGGCGCTCCTGAACGCCTGGTTTCGGCCGGCCGCGGTTCGGGCGCGGGAGGAAGAGGTGCGGGCACGCGCGGACGCGGTGATCGACTTCCTCGAAATCCCGCATGTGGCCGACGAATACGCCGGCAATCTCTCGGGCGGACAGAAGAAGCTCCTGGAACTCGGCCGAACGATGATGGTCGATGCGAAGATCGTCTTCCTCGACGAGGTCGGCGCCGGGGTGAACCGCACGCTCCTCAACACGATCGGCGATGCGATCCTGCGGCTCAACCGCGAGCGCGGCTATACTTTCTGCATGATCGAGCACGACATGGATTTCATCGGCCGCCTCTGCGACCCGGTCATCGTGATGGCCGAGGGCAAGGTGCTGGCCGAGGGCCCCGCGGACGAGGTCCGCGCCAACGAGGCGGTGATCGAGGCCTATCTCGGCCGCGGCCTCCGCAACAAGCCGGGGGCGATCGCGTGAGTTTCCTGATCGGCGAGGCGATGACCGGAGGCTACGGCGGCGCCGACATCCTGCACCGGTGCACCATCGCAGTGGAGCGCGGCGAGATCGCGGTGATCGTCGGGCCGAACGGCGCGGGCAAGTCCACGGCGATGAAGGCGATCTTCGGCATGCTGCGCCTCCGCGAAGGCGGCGTGAAGCTCGACGGCGAGGTCATCACGCATCTCTCCCCGCAGGAGCGGGTGCGCCGCGGCATGGGATTCGTGCCGCAGGTCAACAATGTCTTCACCTCGATGTCGGTGGAGGAGAACCTCGAAATGGGCGCCTTCATCCGCGAGGACGACTATTCGGACACGATGGAACAGGTGTTCTCGCTCTTCCCGATCCTGCGCGAGAAACGCGCGCAGCCGGCGGGAGAGCTCTCCGGCGGCCAGCGCCAGCAGGTCGCCGTCGGACGCGCGCTGATGACGAAACCCAAGGTGCTGATGCTCGACGAGCCGACCGCCGGCGTCTCGCCCATCGTGATGGACGAGCTTTTCGACCGCATCATCGAAGTCGCCCGCACCGGCATCTCGATCCTGATGGTCGAGCAGAACGCCCGCCAGGCGCTCAACATCGCCGACAAGGGCTATGTGCTGGTGCAGGGTCAGAACCGCTACACCGACACCGGAGAAGCGCTGCTCGCCGATCCGGAGGTACGCCGGACCTTCCTGGGGGGCTGATGGAAAACGTTCTCAACGCCCTCGTGCTGCTGGCCAATTTCGTCCTGATCCCGGCGGCGACCTATGGCGCGCAACTGGCGCTCGGCGCGCTCGGGGTCACGCTGATCTACGCCGTGCTGCGCTTCTCGAATTTCGCCCATGGCGATCTGATGGCCTTCGGAACCATGGTGACGATCATGGTGACCTGGGGGCTGCAGTCGGCCGGGGTCAGCATCTCGCCCTTCCCGACCGCGCTCATCGCGCTCCCCGTCGGCATGATCGGCGCGGTCACGCTGACGCTGCTGACCGACCGCTGGGTTTTCGCCTTCTACCGGGAGCGAAGGGCCGATCCGGTGATCTTCGTGATCGCCTCGGTCGGGGTCATGTTCATCTACAACGCCATCACCCGCTTCTTCATCGGCGTCGGCGACCAGCGGTTCGAGGATGGCGAACGTTTCGTGATCCGCGTGCGCGATTTCCGCGCGATGACCGGGCTCGACGAGGGGCTCGCGCTGCGCACCTCGCAGGTCCTGACGCTCGTGCTGATGGTGGCCGCCGTCAGCTTCGTCTTCTGGTTCCTGAACCGGACGCGCACCGGCAAGTCGATGCGCGCCTATTCCGACAACGAGGATCTCGCGCTTCTCTCGGGCATCAACCCCGGCCATGTGGTGCGCGTCACCTGGGTCATCTCCGCCTGCCTCGCGACGCTCGCGGGCACGCTCTACGGACTCGACAAGTCGTTCAGCCCGCTCGTCTATTTCCAGCTCGTGCTGCCGATCTTCGCCTCGGCCATCGTGGGCGGCATCGGCCAGCCGGTCGGCGCGGTGGTCGGCGGCTTCGTCGTCGCTTTCTCGGAAGTGATGCTCACCTACGCCTACAAGGGCGTGCTGACCTGGCTCCTGCCCGAGGGCATGGTGCCTGGCGGCCTCGCACAGCTTCTCGGAACCGACTACAAGTTCGCGATCTCCTTCGTCATCCTGGTGATCGTGCTTCTGGTACGACCGACGGGCATCTTCCGGGGGAAAGTGGTATGACGGGCGCCCCGCGTGTCATCGCCCTCTATGCCGTGATGGCGGGTCTGCTCGTGCTCGTCGGGCTCATCCAGAGCTGGACCGTCGCGCTCGCGATCCTGCAGCTTTCGCTCATCTCGGCGATCATGTCGCTCGGCGCCAACATCCAGTGGGGTTACGCCGGGCTCTTCAACGCCGGGATCATGGGCTTCGCGGCGCTTGGCGGCGTCGCGGGGGTGCTTGTCTCGATGTCGCCGGTCCCGGGGGCGCTGGCGGCGGGCGGGCTCGATCTCGCGCTCGCCATCCTCGCGATCGTGGTCACCATCGTGCTGATCGTGGTGGCGCGGGGGCGGCTCCTGCCGAGCTACCGAACCCCGGTGACGCTCCTGATCGCGCTCCTCGGCTATCTCGTGATGCGCCGCTTCCTCGATCCCGCCTCGGCGGCGATCGAGAGCGCGACCGGGGCGCAGGGCTACATGGGGGGTCTCGGCCTGCCGATTCTCCTGTCCTGGCCGGTGGGCGGGCTCTTCGCGGCGGGCGCGGCCTATCTGGTCGGCAAGGTCGCGCTCGGCCTGCGCTCGGACTATCTCGCGATCGCGACGCTCGGCATCGCCGAGATCATCGTCGCCGTGCTGAAGAACGAGAACTGGCTGACGCGCGGCGTGAAGAACGTGACCGCCATCCCCCGCCCCGTCCCCGACCAGATCGTGCTGCAGCAGCAGCCCTGGGTGATCGATCTCGCCGCGCGCTTCGGCTCCGACACGATCACCACCGCGGCCGTGGTCTCGCGGCTCTGGTACGCCGGTCTCTTCGCCGTGGTGCTCGCACTCCTGCTCTGGCTCTGCGAACGCGCGCTCCGCTCGCCCTGGGGACGGATGATGCGGGCGATCCGCGACAACCGCGACGCGGCGGAGGCGATGGGCAAGGATGTGACACGGCGCCACCTGCGCGTCTTCGTGCTCGGTTCCGCCGTGGTCGGCATCGCGGGCGCGATGCTGGTGACGCTCGACAGCCAGTTCACGCCCGCGAGCTACCAGCCGCTGCGCTATACCTTCCTGATCTGGGTGATGGTGATCGTCGGAGGCTCCGGCAACAACTGGGGCGCGGTGCTGGGCGGGTTCGTCATCTGGTACGTCTGGATCGTGGCCGAGCCGCTCGGCAACTGGCTGACGGCCAATCTCGCCGCGCTGACCAGTCCCGGCGGCTGGTGGGACAGCCATATCCGCGCCGCGGCGCCGCATTTCCGGCCGCTCCTGATGGGCGTGATCCTGCTCCTCACGCTGCGCTTCGCGCCCCGCGGCCTCATCCCGGAGGCGCGCGGGCGCTGACAGGGAGGCCCGGAAGGCGGCCCTTGCCCCGGCGCGGCGGGTGGAGCATTGAGCCGGTCAGCAAGACAGAAAGGGCGATACCTTGAAATACCGAGCTCTCGGCCGGAGCGATCTCCAGGTCTCCGAATTCTGCCTCGGCACGATGACCTGGGGCAGCCAGAACACGCCCGAGGAGGCCTTCTCGCAGATCGACCTGGCGCTGGAACGCGGCATCAACCTGATCGACACCGCCGAGATGTATCCGACGACGCCGCTTCGCGCCGAGACGGTCGGCGAGACCGAGCGGATCATCGGCAAGTGGATCAGGGCGGGCGGCGCGCGCGACAAGCTCGTGCTCGCAACCAAGATCACCGGCGAGGGCAGTCAGGCCGTTGACCGCGGCGGCGCGCCGATTTCGCCCGAGACGCTGCGCGCTGCGATCGACGGCAGCCTGAAACGTCTCGGCGTCGATTGCATTGACCTCTACCAGCTGCACTGGCCGAACCGCGGCTCCTACCACTTCCGTCGGCACTGGAATTTCGCACCGGAGGGCCAGCCGGCGGATGTCGAGGACGACATGCTGGCGATCCTGCGCGCGATCGGGGAGCTTCGGGACGCGGGCAAGCTGCGCCATTTCGGGCTTTCGAACGAATCGGCCTGGGGCACGGCGATGTTCCTGAAGCTCGCCGAGCGGGAGAACCTGCCGCGCGTCGTCTCGATTCAGAACGAGTACAACCTGCTCTGCCGGCTCTTCGACCTCGACCTCGCGGAACTCGCGCATCACGAGGGCGTCGGCCTTCTCGCCTATTCGCCGCTGGCGGCGGGCTTGCTGACCGGCAAGTACATCGCCGGCGCCCGGCCTGCGGGCTCGCGCGAGGTGGTCAACGGCAACAGCCTCGGCGGGCGGATCTCGAAATTCTCCGAGCCGGTCGTGGAGGAATACGTGGGCCTCGCGCGCGAGCACGGGCTCGACCCGGCACAGATGGCGCTGGCCTTCTGCGCCTCGCGGGCCTTCATGGGTTCGGTGATCCTCGGCGCGACCACGCTCGAACAGCTGGAGACCGATATCGCCGCGGCGGAGCTCACGCTGCCGGAGGCGGTCACGCTCGGCATCGCCGCGATCCGCCGGCGCTGCCCGATGCCGACATGACCGGCGCGATGTCCGAGCCGGTGCTCTACGGCCACCCGGATTCAGGCCATGCCTGCAAGGTCGCGCTTGCGCTGGCGCTCGCGGGTATCGCGCACCGCAGGGTCCGGGTGGATATCTGGGCGCCGCCGGCGACCCGGCCGCCGGAGTTCCTCGCGGCCAGTCCCTTCGCCGAGGTGCCGCTTCTCGTGATCGACGGAACCCCGATGGTCCAGTCCGGCGCGATCCTGCTCGAGATCGCCCGCCGAACCGGGCGTCTCGGCGGTGAGAGCGCAAAGGGGATGCGCCGGGGCGCGGAGCTTCTGATGTGGGAGGCCAACCGCTTCGGCATGTGCCTGCCGCAACTCAAGGAGGCACTGCGCCCGGGCGGCGACATCTTCCCGCCCGGCGCGGTCGAGTGGCTGCGCGGGCGCTACGCGGTGGACCGCGCGCGGTTCGACATCCTGCTGGGCTCGGGGCCGTTCTTCCACGGGACGGAACCCGGGATCGGCGACTGCGCGATCTGGGGCTATGCACAGTGGGTCGAGGCCGCCGGTGCCGAGCCGAGCACAGCCATGATCGCCTGGCGCGACCGGATGCGCGCGCTCCCGGCCACCCGCGCGCCCGAGGACTACTTCCCCGCGCGCGCCTAACCGGTTCAGGGGAGGTCGATGGACTGGAACAGCCCGATCTGCATTCCCGATGAATCGAGCAGTTCCAGCGCCTCGCCGTTCACCCGCCAGCCGCGCGTGGCGGCGAGCGCGCCGGTCAGCATCCGCTCCCATTCGTCGAGCGGACCGGCGCAGGCCTTCATCGTCGCGGCCGGGTTGCGGAAGTTCAGATCGTCCCCGTCCCGCTCGAAGGCGCCGATCAACTGGTTGCAGCCCACCGTCGCGGCGAAACGGTTCTCGTCTTCCGTCAGGATGAGGTGCGGATCGGGATGCCCCTCGATCGGAGTGATCTCGGTCTTGCCGAGACGCACGATGCGCCAGTAGGTGTCGGTCAGGCTCCGGCTGTTCATGGCTTGCTCGCAGGTCTCCTCGGGCCAGACGCCCGTGAAGCGGTTGACCACGATGGTCGGCCCGGTCTCGTCGTCCCCCTCCTCGCCCGCCTCCAGCACCCGGCCCTCGAAGCTCGACATCAGGGGGGTACCTTGCGCGACCCCGGCGGCGAGATAGGCCGCTTCGAGCGTCGGAAACTCCTGACTGGTCGAAAGCGGATAGACACGGCCCGTCAGGCATTCGGTGATCAGCGCGCGGTCGGCGAGAAAGCTCACCATGCCACGCACCGGCACACGAATCGCAAGGGCGGTCGTCCCCGAAGTTCCGGTCAGGTCGCGCGGCGCCCGCGGCCCGTCCTCGGGAGCGTCGACCGGCCGGAGCCGCCCGGGCAGGATCGAGAATTCCAGCCTGCCCTCGCCATCCCAGAGAATCAGCCGCTGGAGCGACGGGTCGATCCACCAGCGACCGAGAGAATCCTGGTTTCGGCCCGCCGGAAGCCACCTGCGGCGGAGGCTGAAGACGTGATCGGGCCAGAGATTGAGCCGGTAGCGGATCGCGTCGCAGTCCGCGCAGGGAAGGTCCCCGCTGTAGGTCGCGGGCAGATCGACGCCGAGCCCTTCCGGCGCCACCTCCTGGGCCTTTGCGACCACCACCTCGCCGGTGGAGGCGTCCTCCACCGCGCCCTCGCCGCCCAACTTACGGATCAGGTCCAGTCCCGGAAGCGGCAGGCCGTCCCCGACCGCCGACCCGGCGGCGACCGCGACGCGCGCGTGAGCCTGCCCCGATGTCACGCTCAAGATCAATCCCCAGCCGACAAAGAGGCATACAAAAAACAAGCACCATGAGGCTGGCGCGCACGCCGCCTTACGCGAGATCATAAACCACCCCTGGAATCGGATCTTCCTCGGTTGAAAGCATGCCGGCAATTTCTCGCCGAGCCAATGCCTAACCCATCAACAACTGCTTGCAAACTCTCAATTTCGCAATGGCAGTTCACGAGGAATCGTGCCGACCACGCCGGTTCCGTGGCGATTCGTCGCTGCCCTGGAAACGATTTGGGCGCGGTGCGATCAATGATCGCGTCAGAGCTGAGACTTGATCGGCAGGTGCCGGACGATCGCCGCCACGAGTCGGCGCGTCCGGCTCGCCAGCGGCTCCTCCGTCAACTCGCGCGCCCCGTCGTGCCAGCGCGTCGCCGCGCCGTCGAGATAGACCTCGTAGCTCTTGTCCGGCGCGGTCAGCTCCTCGAACACCCGATCGACCTCCTCCGCGATGGCGGCGTCGTCGAAGAAGAGCCCCATCTCGGTGTTGAGATAGGCCGACCGCAGGTCGAAGTTGAACGAACCGATGAAACCCGATTCCCCATCGACGGTGAAGGCCTTCGAGTGCAGCGAGGCCCGGTCCGAGCGGCGCAGCGAGGATCGCGCCCGGTCCGGATCGAACGGCCGGAGCTCGAACAGGCGGATGCCGGCCCTGAGCAGTGGCGGCCGCGCGACCGAATATCCGCCATGGACCGTCACCTGATTGGTCGAGGCGAGCGAGTTCGTCAGGATCGCGACCTGCACCCCTCGCTTCGCCAGGGCCGAGAGCCCGTCGATCCCCGCCTCGCCCGGCACGAAATAGGCCGAGATCACCCGAAGCTCGCGCCGGGTCTCGGCGATCGCGGCGCCCAGCGGCCCGATCAGCCAGTCCTCCCGGTCCTGCCGCTGCGTCTTGCCCGGCGGGTCAGACAAGACGCGCGCCGTGGTCGTCCAGTGGATCGGCCGCGCCCGTTCGAGAAACTGGCCGAGACGTTCCTGGCGTAGTGCCTGTTCGCGATAGATGTCGGCCAGCGCATCCCGGTCCACCTCGGCGAGACGGCGCCTGAGGCCTCGAAGATTGGCCCGGGTGTAGCGCAGGAGCGACCGGATCGGCAGCGTCAGCGCGCTGTTCCAGTAGGTGTCGAAGATCTCCGACACCTCATGGACCGCGGGCCCGACGAGCAGCGCGTCGAGGTCCGCCGAGTTGAAGTCGTCCGCGGCGTCGAAATAGGTGTCGCCGATGTTGCGGCCGCCGATGATCGCGACGCGACCATCGACGATCCAGGCCTTGTTGTGCATGCGCCGCGTCACCGCGAGCAGGCGAAGGATCATTTCCGCCCCGCGGCGCAGCGAGGCACCCCGGTTCTTGGCCGGGTTGAACAGCCGGACCTCGATTCTCGGATGGCCGTTCAGCGCCAGATACTCGGGGTCGAGCCCGCGTGTGTTGATGTCGTCGAGCAGGAGGCGCACGCGCACGCCCCGATCCGCCGCCGCGAGCACCTCCCGCGCGAGAAGGTTCCCGGTGAGATCTCCGCGCCAGAGATAGTACATCATGTCGATCGAGCGCCCGGCCGCGCGCGCCGACAGCGCGCGGGCGGCATAGGCCTGGTGATTGTCGGCGAGGACCATGATCCCGGTCTCTCCCGGCCGGGCATCCGTCAGCGGCGCGACGCATTGGTCGGCGGCGGTCGGGGGCCCGTCGATCGGCAGCGCGGTCGAGGGAGCGCCCCGGGCGCGCTTGGCGAAACGCCCGTAAAGCCAGACCGAGACGAAGGAGGAGCCAAAGGCGAGCGCGGCCGTGACGAGGATCGTGACCAGCACATCGCCGTCGATTCCGGGCAGGCCGAGCAGCACTGGAGGGAACGCGGCGCTCACCGGAGCCTCTTCGCCCCGCTGCCACGCCCTGGCTGCTCCGCGCCGGCCGCGATGGTCAACCGGGAGATGCGATTGAAGGGCTCGGCTGTCATCGGTCTCCCCGTTCGGCGCCCGAGAATATCGACGCCCCGGCGGATTGTGAAGCGGGGGAGAGGGGCCCGGGGACGCGATGGCGCGTTCCGGCTCGCGCCCGTGCCCAAGGTCAGACTATCGTTCTGGTCCCGCGCTCTGGCCCCTCGTTCGGGCCGGCGGTCAGACTCCGCGTTCAGGCCCGGGCACGAAGCCGGGTGAACGCGCCGAGGACGGCGGGCAGCGCGACCTGGTGCGGCATGTGGCCGACGCCCGCGAGCCGCGTCAGCCGCGCTCCCGGCACCGCGGCCGCGAGCCGCTGCGCGTGCGCGCCGAAGCTCACCGTGGCATCGGCGTCGCCGTGCACGATCTCGAGCGGAGGCGCGAGTTCGGGATAGCGGCGCACCATCGGCTCCAGCCACTGGCGCAGGGTCGCGAGCTGGCGGGCGTTACGCCGCAGACTCTCGGGCCGCAGCGTCAGCGGCAGGTCGAGATGCTGCACATAGCTCGCCGGAACCTCCTGCGGCGCGAAGGCATGGCCTGCCACCCGCCGGGCCAGTCTCGCCGAGACGAGATGGCTGAGGCAACGGGCGGCCATCGAGCCGAAGACCGGGAGGTCCATGAGGCTGTTGGCCATCCCGCTCGACCCGCGCCAGCCATGCGAGGGCGCGGAGATCACCAGGAGGCCCGCGACGCTCCTCGGCGCGTCGAGCGCCCAGGCAAGGGCGACCGCCCCGCCATAGCTGTGCCCGATCAGATAGGCGCGACTCACGCCCGCGCGCTCCAGCGCCGTGCGCAGGAGACGCGCCTGCACCGAAAGGCTGTCGCCGCCCTGCGAGGGCCAGCCGCTCTCGCCATGGCCGGGCCGGTCGAAGGCGAAGACGGTGTGCCGGGCCAGCAGCGCAGGGGCGAGCCGGAAGGTCATGTCGTTGAGATTGCCGCCGGCGCCATGGATCAGCACGACGGCCGGACCGCGGCCCATCCTGCGGAAGGCGATCGGAATTCCCTCCACCACGACCCGCTCCCGCGCGCCCGGCGCGGGTGGCGGCGGAACCTTCCGGCGCGGCCGTCCGGTCGCCGGCCCCCGGCTCTCGCCCGGCGCGGCATCGGGCAGGCCATGGGGGGTCTCGGGGTCCGAGGGATTCATGGGGTGACCTCCCTGCCGAGTCGCTCGCGCCGGAGAGCCCGGACCGCTCGGCCAGCAAAAGGTCTAACCCGCGCGCGGGCCCCGGGCAACAGAAGCCTCGCCCGCGGGCCTCTCCTGCCCGCCCGGTTCAGAGCTGCGCCATCACCTCGTCGGAGATCTCGAAATTGGCCGTCACCGACTGCACGTCGTCGTCGTCCTCGAGCGCCTCGATCAGCTTCATCAGGCTCTGCGCCGCGTCGAGGTCGAGCTCGGTCGTGGTCTGCGGTTTCCAGACCAGCCGGGTCGATTCGGCCTCGCCGAGCGCCGCTTCGAGCGCGGTCGAGACATCGTTGAGATCGCCCACCGCGCACCAGATCACATGCCCGTCCTCGGAGCTTTCGACATCCTCGGCGCCGGCCTCGATCGCGGCCTCCATCACCTTGTCGGCGTCGCCGGTCTCGGCGGAATAGACGACCTGGCCCATCCGGTCGAACATGAAACTGACCGAGCCGGTCTCGCCGAGATTGCCGCCGCGCTTGGTGAAGGTCGAGCGCACGTTGGAGGCGGTCCGGTTGCGGTTGTCGGTCATCGCCTCGACGATGATCGCGACGCCGTTCGGGCCGTAGCCCTCGTAGCGGATCTCCTCGTAGCTCTCCGAGTCACCGCCCGCGGCCTTCTTGATCGCCCGGTCGATGTTGTCCTTCGGCATCGAATTCGCCTTCGCCTCCTTCACGGCGAGGCGGAGCCGCGGGTTCTTATCCGGGTCCGGATCGCCCATCTTCGCGGCGACGGTGATTTCCTTGGACAGTTTCGAGAACAGCTTCGACCGGGCGGCATCCTGCCGGCCCTTGCGATGCTGGATATTGGCCCATTTGGAATGGCCGGCCATGGGAGGCTCCGGATCGTTGCTTCGGGGGACTGATTGCTGGCGGGCGTCATATCCCAGCGAACCGCCCCGATTCAAGCCCACCTCCCTCGACGGCCCGCTGCCCGCGAGGCCGGCGGGTCGGGAAGATCGCGCGCCCCGACCAGCCGTCGCGATCACGCGCCCCGCCGCCGGGCCGTCGTCATCCTGCGTGACGGAAGCTTGATGGCCCGATGACGCTTCGACGACGCCGCGGCCCCACGAATGGCCGCCCTATTCGGGAACCAGCGGCCAGAACATCGGGATCGTCATGCAGGCGGTCAGCCCGGTGATGATGTTGAGCGGAATGCCGATGCGCATGTAGTCGGAGAACTTGTAGCCGCCCGGCCCGTAGACCATCGTGTTGGTCTGGTAGCCGATCGGCGTCGCGAAGGCGAGCGTGGCGGCGAACATGACCGCGACCACGAAGGGCCGGGGTTCGAGCCCGAGGCTGTGGGCGAGCGCGATCGCGATCGGCGTGACGACGACCGCGACCGCGTTGTTCGACAAGAGCTCCGTCAGGATCTGCGTCATGAAATAGAGCACGAGCAGCACGGTGATCGGCGCCATGGTCGAGAGCGCGGGCGAGATCCAGTCCACCAGCATCTGGACCGCGCCCGAGTTCTCGAGCGCCTGTCCGACGATCAGCATCGAGAAGATCAGCATGAGCAGCGAGGCGCTCACGGTGGCATAGGCCTCCTCCGGCTCGATCGTCCGCGTCGCGAGCAGGACGACGACGCCGAGCATCGCCAGCACCTGGATCGGCGCGACCTCGAAGGCCGAAAGCGCCACGATCGCCGTCAGCACGCCGAGCACGAGCGGCGCGCGGCCGCGGCGGAAGGGCTTCTCCGTGGTCTCGTTGAGATCGATGAGATCCACGTCCTGCGCCAGACGGCCGATATCCTCGGGCGAGCCTTCGAGCAGCAGCGTGTCACCGACGCGCACCACCACCTCGTCGAGCTGGCGACCGATGTTCTGGTTCCGGCGGTGCATGGCCAGCGGATAGACGCCGTAGCGGCGGCGGAGCCTGAGGCTCCCGAGCGAGCGGCCGACCAGCTTGCAGTCGGGCGAGATCAGCGCCTCGACCGTCGTGGTCCGCTTCGAGCCCAGCCGGTCCACGAGGGCGACATGGTTCGAATCCTTGAGCCCCAGCAGTTCCTGCATCTCGGTGCGGAGGACGACGCGGTCACCCTCGGCAAGCGCCACGTCGGGGAAGTCGCGCCGGAGCGATTCGTCGCCGCGCAGCACGTCGATCACCCTCATGCCCTCGCGCTTGAAGATCGCGACCGACATGACCTGCTGGCCGATGAGCGGCGATCCCTCGGGCACGACCACGTCGGTGAAGAACTTCATCCGCTTCCGGCTGCCGAGCAGATCGGCCATCGAATCGCGGTCGGGCAGCAGCCGGGGCACGAGAATCCAGAGCGTCGTGAATCCCACCGCGAAGACGACGAGGCCGAGCGGCGCGATCTCGAACAGCGAGAATGGCGGCATCCCGGCCCGACGCGCGACACCATCGACGAGAATGTTGGTCGAGGTGCCGATCATCGTCATCATGCCGCCCATCACGGTGACATAGGAGAGCGGAATCAGGAGCTTCGAGGGCGCGAGCGACATGGCATGCGCGAGCTGCACCGCCACCGGGATCATCAGGGCGACGAGCGGCGTGTTGTTGGTGAAGGCCGAGGCGACGGCGACGAAGATCCCGATGGCGAGAAGCACCAGTATCCGGCTCTCGGCGGCGTGGCGCGTGACGATCCGGCCCAGTTCGTTGATGAGGCCGGTCCGCACCATGCCGCCCGAGACGATGAACATCGCCGCGATCGTCCAGGGCGCCGGGTTCGAGAAGGCCTCCAGCATGTCGCTTGGCGGCACATAGCCGAGCGTCACGAGGATCGCCGCGCCGCACATCGCCGTCACCTCGGGCGAATAGACCTCGAGGATGAAGACGACGAGCATGCCGACGAGGACAAGCAGCGTCACGATCGCGGGGCCATTGCCCTGCGTGAATAGGTCGATCAAGGGTGTTACTCGCTAAGTCTGAAACTGGAGGACGCCACGCAGACCGGTCCCTCGCCCGGAACCGGCGCGCACAATGACCCAACGCGGGCGCCGGTTTCAAGCGTCTTTCGCATGCGCCTCCCGCGGCCGGACCAGCGCGATGCCCGCGAGCATCAGCGCGAGCGCGAGCCAGACCGCCGGCCCGGGCCGCTCGCCGAGCAGGATCATCCCCCAGAGCACCCCGGCGACCGTGACGACATATCCGACCTGCGCGGCGAAGACCGCCCCGCCGTGTCCCGTCAGCCAGACATAGGCGACATAGGCGCAAAGATTGACCGGCGCCGCCGCGGCGAGCGCGAGTTCCGCCGCGCCGAGAGACCGGGGAAGCACGAAGGCGTCGAAGGCGAGCGCGAAGGGCGCGGTGAGCGCGACGCTGAGCAGTCCGGCCGCGAAGAGCAGGCCGATCGGATCGAGATCCGCCGCCCGCGACGAGAGGATGTTCGCCTCGAGCGCGTAGCAGAGCGGGGAGAGCGCGGCGATCAGCACGTAGAGGGCCGGGATCGACCCGCCCGCCGCGCCCCCGGGCGCGCCAACCGTCGCCCCCGGCAGCGCGAGGACGCCCACCGCCGCGAGACCGAGCAGGAGGCCGGCGCTCCGCCGAAGCTCGAACCGCTCGGCGCCGAGGAGGATCGCCATCGGCAGCGCGAAGATCGGCACCATGGCGATCACGATCGCCCGGACCCCGGCCGGCAGTTCCGCCGCCGAGACGAAGGAGAAATACCCCGGCAGAGCCGTCCCGAAGACCGAGATCGCGAGCAGGGCCGGGCCGTTGTCCCTGATTCTCGGCCAGGGCCGCCCGGTCACGACGAGCACCAGGCCCGCGAGAACGGCCAGCAGCGCGTTGCTCCAGAGCAGGAGTGCCAGCGGCGGATATCCCGCGCTCGCGGCGATCCGCAGGAGCGGCATGGTGAGCCCCCAGCACGCGCCCGCGGCGGCGAGCACGGCGGCGGGAAGCACGGCGGCCCGAAGGGCGGCGTCGCGAAGCATCTCAACCCGTCGAAACCGTGGCTTCCCCGCCCGGCATCGCGGCGGCGAGCCGCCCGCCCAGGCGGATCGGACAGGCCCGGAGCGCCTTGCCCGAGCGGTCGTCCGTCTCGACATAGACGCCCGAGAGCGTCGCCTCGCCCTTCGCGGGCTCGAACCGGGACCGGGTCATGCCGGTGACGAAGCGGCTGATGGGCTCCAGCTTGTCCATGCCGATCACGCTGTCATAATCACCGCACATCCCCGCGTCGGACTGATAGGCCGCGCCCTTGGCGAGGATCATCGTATCCGCGGTCGGCACATGGGTGTGGGTGCCGACGACGAGGCTCGCACGCCCGTCGCACCAGTGGCCGAGCGCCATCTTCTCCGAGGTCGCCTCGGCATGGACATCGACGATCACCGCCTGCGCGAGTCCACCGAGCGGCGCGGACCGGAGCGCCGCGTCGATCGCCGAGAACGGGTCGTCGAAGGGCCGTTTCATGAAGACCTGCCCCAGCACCTGGGCGACGAAGACCTTGCGGCCCCCGGGCGCGTCGAACAGCCGCGCGCCCCGGCCCGGCGCGGCCTTCGCATAGTTGAGCGGCCGCAGGATGCGCTGATCCTGCTCGATATGGGCCAGCATGTCGCGCTGGTCGAAGGCGTGGTCGCCGAGCGTCACGCAATCGGCGCCGGCTTCGAACAGCCCTTCGGCATGGGCGGCGGTCAGCCCCATTCCGCCCGAGGCGTTCTCGCCATTGACCACGACGAAATCGAGTTTCCAGTCGCGACGGATCTCCGGAAGGTACCGCGCCACCGCGGCGCGTCCCGACCGACCCATCACATCGCCGAGGAAAAGCAGCTTCATCCCGCCGCCATAAGCCGGAACCGGGCGCGGGTCCAGCCCGGTCGGAGTTGAGCGGGTCCCCGAGGCGGTCCCCCGCCGCCGCGCCGCCTCGCGGAGACCTCGGCGGTATCAACCCGAGAGGAGCACCTCGGAGAACACCTCAGCCCGGCGCCGGCGGATAGCGGACGCCCGCTTCCGTGATCACCCCGTCGAGCGGCGCGTCGGTCGGGCCGCGCGGCACTTCCCGGACGAACTGGCCCTCGTAGCAGAAGCCGAAGGCGCTGACCGCGCGGCGCGCGCGGAGCTTGCCGAGTGTCCGGTCGTAGAATCCGCCGCCATAGCCGAGCCGGTGGCCGTCGTCGTCGAAGGAGATGAGCGGCACCAGAAGCGCGTCGGGCTCGATCCAGTCACCCTCCGCCGGGATCGCCACGCCGAATGGCCCGGTCTCGAGCCGCGCGTCCGGGGTCCAGGCCCGGAACAGCAGCGGCCGGGCGGCGGCCTCGATCACCGGCACGCAGACGGTGCGGCCAAGCCCGAGGAGCGCGAGCATCGCCGGGCGCGGATCGATCTCCGTCCGGATCGGCAGGTAGCCCGCCACGGTTCGCGCCTCGGGCATTCCGCCGAGCACCTCCAGCGCATGCTCCGCCGCCCGCCGCGCCGCGCCGCGACCCTCGGCATGCGCCCGCGCCCGCGCCGCGTAGCCCTCGCTCCGGGCCTCGGCCTTCAGCCGTTCGAGATCGGTCACGTCTTGTCCAGGGACTGCGATGATTGAAGGGGGGATGAAGTGGCGGAACCAGCGCGACCGTGGGGGCGTCTAATCCTTGAGAGCCTGGCTAACCAGGTGGGCACCAGATGCGATAGGCCAGGACCAGTCACAGAGCCGGTTCCCTCAAGAATATTTAAGGCCACTAGGATTTGGCCCGTCACGCGAAGGCCAGAAGCCGCCAGCGCGTAATGTAGGCGGAAACGCGGGGGTTTTGAAGGGGCGGTGGTGAGGAGCAGCGCGTACGGTCGATCATCGCGGCTCCCGGCCCCGGGCGTGCCGTTTCGATCAGAGCCGTCCCAAAACCGATCACGATCGTCCCAACCCGCGGAGCATCGCGAGATGCGCAATCGCCACCATCCATTCGGCCACCCAAGTCGATGAGCCCGCAGCCATCGATTGACATCCTTTTGTATGGCGGCGACAGTATACTTGATCGTAGCGATTCTCTCATTTATGAATTCCGGTATCGACATGATTTCATTTTTGCTTGAAACAGACATCCCCAGAATACGCGTTCTTGAGCGCATCGGAATCGCAGTTATATTTTTCTCTCTTGCTATTTTTTGCTTTATTGTTTTAATTCGAAAAGTTCAGATAGTAGATGCAAAACTTCAATGGTTTGCTCTTACAGTAACGCTGAGTACGCCTATTTTTGTTTTGATATCAGTGATAGTATTTGCCTGGGTAAGCTATTCCAATCCGATTTCGATCAGGGCGCCCTCCTCATCTTCTGAAACCGCTGCGCCGTCCACCTCTGATACCGCTTCCGATTTACGAGTCTATGACTTCGTTGGGTTGGGCGGAGCGGGAGACCTTCTGGATCAAAACATTGGGCTTGCGTTCGAAAACTACAGTATATCACATCAACCAGCTAGAGTGACTTTTTCAAGCGATGAAGCTCGCCGTATGACCAGGATTGGTCTAAAGTTGCACGCCATCCATAAAGTAAAACCATTCGATCCCGGGATTACAAACACACCTGACGGTTTCGATAAGTGGGAATCGACAATAAATGCAGAATTCAATAGGTTATTTAATGACAATAACTAGAGTAATACCCATAGTACTTTGCTTTTTGGTCTTTATGAAACCCGCGCAGGCTGATCCATACCTCGACAAGCTGGATGATGCCGTTTTACGGCAGCTTGAATCACAAGGCGCGACACAGAGGTTCGTCGTAGGGAATCCAACCACCGGGAACGAGACGGTCATCGACGTCAACTTCAGCAACGGAACCGGAGTGCCGCGAAGCCGAACCACCTCAGCGAACCGATTCGCCAAAGTGGACATCCCCCGTCGTTTCCTTCTACGTTCCGTCGGTTGGATGGACGCGCTCGCGCTTTCGGATGCGAACTCTGACGTTCGAGCCAGGTTGCCGGACTACCAGGCGGCCTTTGTTCCGACCGACCTGACAGTTCCCGTGCCTTTCTGGAAGCGCATTGGCCAAGAGCCTGAGCAAGCCGGCGAAACGCGGCGCACGATGGATTATTCGACCTCCTTCCAGAAAAAGTTCCTCTCAACAGTACTGTTGATTGAAGCGCATGAGTTCTCTCACATTATACTCGACCACAGACGGTCGGCGAGTTCGATCCTGCTGGAGCAGGAAGCAGAGGCGGACGGCGCCTCGGTCGTCTTCTTCCGCGCTATCGTGAACCTACTCCCCGAAGAGGCGGAGCGCCAGCTTCGGACCATCCGCGACGGCATGCCCGCGCTCTTCACCTTGACGAACGATGCATACGTGGATCCTGGCTATCCGCCGCTCGCGTGTCGCATCCGAAGGTTGGCGGGCTCCGAATTCGACGATGTCGTGTTGGGCACCGAGGATTGCGCGATCTATGGCGCCGCGTTCGAGCGTGGCGAGGAACAGATGCGTGGCCTGATCGAGAGCGGATTGAGCATGCAATGAGCCTTCACTCTCCTTCTTCCCGCCTCACCCGCAAACCGCGCACCCCTCCCGCGCCCTGATCCGGACCACTCTCGTCTCGGCCCGGAGCCCGTCGAAGAGCACCATCCGTCCCCGGAGCCCCTCCCCGGCGCCTGCGATGTGCTTCACCGCTTCGAGGGCCAGCATCGCCCCCAGCACGCCCGGCAGGGGGCCGACCACGCCCGCTTCGGAGCAGGAGGGGGCGAGGCCGTCGGCGGGGGGCTCGGGAAAGAGGCAGCGGTAGCAGGGGCCGCCGCGCGCCGGGTCGAAGAGGGCGATCTGGCCCTCCCACTGGCTCATCGCGGCGGAGAGGAGCGGGAGGCCCAGGGCGACGCAGGCGGCGTTGACCGCGTAGCGGGTGGCGAAATTGTCGGAGCCGTCGATCACGAGATCGGCGCCGTCGAGGAGTTCGGGCGCGTTGTCGGCGTCGAGGCGGATCTCGCGCGGCTCGACCGTCACCAGCGGGTTCAGCCGGTCAAGCGCGGCGCGGGCCGCCTCCGCCTTCGGGGCGCCAACGTCCGCGGTCCCGAACAGGATCTGGCGCTGCAGGTTCGAGAGCGACACGGCGTCGTCGTCGATCACCCTGAGCGCCCCGACCCCCGCGGCGGCGAGATAGAGCAGCGCCGGGTCGCCAAGACCACCCGCGCCGATCACCGCCACCCGCGCCGCGCGGAGCCGGGCCTGTCCCGGCCCGCCGATCTCGCGCAGGACGATGTGGCGCGCATATCTGGTCAGTTCGTCCGGGGTCATGCCGCCTCCTCCCGATCCGGCTCCCGCCGCCCCGGTCGCGGGCGGCCGCGGCGGATGCGTCACCCGCGCCCGGGCCCGCCTGCGGAGCGCGCGGATCAGCAAGGCATAGCCGAGGATCGGCGCCGCGATAAGCCCGCCCCAGCCGAGGCGATAGACGAGCAACGCCGGATCGCCGCCCGGGAGCGCCTGGCTCGCAACCAGAAGGAAAAGCCAGCCCAGCAGGATCGCGACCATGACCGGGCGGGACGCGCGCAGCAGCCGGGCGCAACCGAACGCCGCCAGCATGAGCGCGGTCGCAAGCACGGCCACGGTCCCGGACATGGGGCCTCAGATCCCGTCGAAAAGCGCGGTCGAGAGGTAGCGCTCCGCGAAGCTCGGCAGCACGGTGACGACGCGCTTGCCCTCCATCCCGGGCTCCTGCGCGATCTCGAGCGCGGCGGCGACGGCTGCTCCGGAAGAGATGCCGGCCGGTATCCCTTCGAGCGATGCGAGGCGCCGGGCGAAATCGAGCGCGGTCTCGTTGCCGATGGTGAGCACCCGGTCGATCAGCTCCGTATCGAGGATCGGCGGGACGAAGCCCGCGCCGATGCCCTGGATGCGGTGCGGACCCGCGTCGCCACCGGAGAGCACCGGGCTGTCTTCCGGCTCGACCGCGACGATCCGGACGCCGGGCGCGCGTTCGCGCAGCATCCGCCCGACCCCGGTCAGCGTGCCGCCGGTGCCGACGCCTGCGACGAAGACGTCGAGCGCGCCGCCGGTATCGGCCCAGATCTCCTCGGCCGTGGTGGCGCGGTGGACCTCTGGATTGGCGGCGTTCTCGAACTGCTGCGGCATCACCGCGCCCGGGATCTCGTCGAGCAGTTCGCCCGCCCGCGCGATCGCACCCCGCATCCCTTCGGCGGCGGGCGTGAGCTCCAGCCGGGCGCCGAGCAGGATCAGCATCTTGCGCCGTTCGAGCGACATGCTCTCGGGCATGACCAGCACGAGGCGATAGCCGCGCGCCGCGCAGACGAAGGCGAGGCCGATCCCGGTATTGCCCGAGGTCGGTTCGATCACCGTGCCGCCCGGGGCGAGCACCCCCTCCGCCGCGAGCGCGTCGAGCATGGCAACGCCGATGCGGTCCTTGACCGAATGCGTCGGATTGAAGAACTCGAGCTTGGCGAGGATCTCCGCCCGCGCCCCCTCGGCGGCGGCCAGTTTCGCCAGCCGCACCAGTGGCGTGCCGCCGATCGTTTCGGTGATATCGGCGTAGATCCTGCCCCGCGGGGGCCTCGCCGTCGGAAAACCGTCCATCGGCCGCCTCAGATCGTGAAATCGGGGAGCGTGCCGTCGGCGCGCGGAATGCCCTGGCCGCGGGCCCGGCGGCAGAGGTCTTCCATCGTGATCGCGTCGAACCGGCGCAGGATCTCGCCTTCTATATCCTCCCAGAGCGGCGTGATCACCTTCTCGCCCAGCGCGGCGGTCGACGGTGACGGGTCCTCGTCGGTGTCGAGCCCCTGCACCACGCGCACCACGTCGCCGAGCGTCACCCGCCGCCGCTCCCGCGCCAGCGTGTAGCCACCTCTCGGCCCGCGGACGCCGCGCAGCACGCCCTCCCGGACGAGGCGTTGCAGCACCTGTTCGAGGTAGCGCTGCGGGATCCCCTGGCGCGCGGTGATGTCGCGCGACTGCACCGGATCGGGCCGCGCATTATAGGCGATGTCGAGCACCGCCTCGAGCGCCAGCGCGGTCTTGCGCGACAGCCTCAGCATGGGTCCCTCCCGGACGCACCGCCCGCCGAACCCACCGCACCCGCCGGACCTGACCCCGGCGAGCTCAATCCCGTCGGGCCCAATCCCGTCGGGCCCAATCCTGTCGGGCCCAATCCGGTCGAGCCGAAACCGCCCGCGCCGCGCGCCGTCACATCGAGGCTCGCCGCCTCGACCAGCGCGGCGCGCGTCACCGGAGCGAAGATCATCTGCGCGACGCGCGTCCCGTGGCCGATGGTGACGGGACGGTCGCCGTGGTTGATCACGATGATCCCGATCTCGCCCCGATAGTCAGCGTCGATCGTGCCGGGACTGTTCAGGAGCGTCAGCCCGTCGCGGAGCGCGAGTCCCGAGCGCGGCCGCATCTGCGCCTCGAACCCGGCGGGAATGCCGAGCGCGAGCCCGGTCGGGATCAGTCGCCGCTCTCCCGGCGCCAGAGTCACGCCGCCCGGCCGGTCCTCGGGAGCGAGATTGGCCTGAACGTCCATGCCCGCCGCCGCCTCGGTCGCGTAGGACGGAAGCGGCAGCGCGGGATCGCGGCCGGGAAGGACCATGAGCGCCACCGCGACCCCGGTCATGCGAGCGCCTCGGCGATCCGGTCGACCAGGGCCTCGGCGGTCGCCTCCTTCGACATCCGGGGCCAGGTCTCGGCGCCCGCCTCGGTGATCAGCGTCACCGCGTTCTCGGTGCCGCCCATGATCCCGGAAGCCGGCGCCACGTCATTCGCGACCAGCCAGTCGCAACCCTTGCGGAGCCGCTTCGCGGTCGCATTGGCAAGCACGTCGTCGGTCTCGGCCGCGAAGCCGACCACGAGGCCGGGCCGCCCGGCGGAGAGATTGGAGACGGTCTTCAGGATGTCGGGATTCTCGCCGAATTCGAAGCTCGGCGCCGCGCCGTCGGGGGATTTCTTCACCTTCGACCCGCTCGGCGCCAGCACATGCCAGTCGGCGACCGCCGCCGCGAAGATCGCCACGTCGGCGGGCAGTGCCCCGAGCACCGCGTCGCGCATCTCGAGCGCCGTCTCCACCTCGACGACCTCGACGCCATTCGGTCGCGGCGCCTCGGCCGGGCCGGTCACGAAGGTCACGCGCGCCCCCCGTCGCGCGAGCGCCGAAGCGATCGCGCTGCCCTGCCGGCCCGAGGAGCGGTTGGCGATATAGCGCACCGGATCGATCGGCTCATGCGTCGGGCCCGAGGTGACGAGCGCATGGCGGCCGGTCAGCGGTCCCGCCCCTGCGAGCGCCGCCTCGATGGCGGCGAAGATGGCCGGTGGCTCGGCCATCCGTCCCGGCCCGAACTCGCCGCAGGCCATCGCGCCCTCGTCCGGACCGACGAAGCGCGTGCCATCGGCCTTCAGCGTCGCGAGATTGCGCTGGGTCGCGGGATGGAGCCACATGCGTACGTTCATCGCCGGCGCCATCAGCACCGGCTTGTCGGTCGCGAGCAGGAGCGTGCTCGCGAGATCATCGGCGAGGCCATTCGCGGATTTCGCCATCAGATCGGCGGTCGCTGGCGCGACGACCACGAGATCGGCGGCGCGCGACAGTTCGATATGCCCCATCTCCGCCTCGGCGGTGAGGTCGAAAAGCTCGCTGTGGATCGGATCCTCCGCCAGCGCCGACAGCGACAGCGGCGTGACGAATTCCGCGCCCGCCCGGGTCAGCACCGGCACGACCGCGATGCTGGCCTTCCGGGCCAGCCTGACCAGTTCCAGAGACTTGTACGCGGCGATGCCGCCGCCGACGATCAGGAGAATGCCGCGTCCGGCCATGTTTCACACCTCGGGCGCGGGTGGTTGCCTGAACCCCGCGGCGAGAGTGTAGTTCGCACGCGCCCCGGCTTCAAGTCACGCCACCGCGCCCCGGGATCGGGACGGGCATGAGGACGCCGTATCGCGCGGGAGACTACGGCGGGTTTTCCGCGGATCTCCGCTCCTGCCTCAGCTGCGCGCACGGATCTTCGCGCGGGGGCGCCGGGGCCAGCAGCAGCGCGTCATAGTCTTCCGCGTTGCCCGGGTCCTGTTCGAACTGGCCGAGGGTCACGATGCTCAGGCCCGGCTGGGCGTGGCCGACGAGCGCCGGCATCCCCCGGACCTTGTCCGCGTGGCCGCTGCCGGTGATGACGACCACCTGTCCGCCGCCGGTCATCGTCCGCGCCCAGATCGTCGCGTCGGCGAGGCTCGCGTCGCGAAAGCGCTGCGCCTCGACCAGTCCGGGCAGCATCTGGGGAGGAAGCGCGTCGCAATGGGCCGCGGCCTGTTCCGCCTCGCGGAACCGCTGTTCGGCGGCGGGAAGCGGCCGGTCGAGACCGTAGTTCGACGCATCGGGCCCGAAGGCGCCCGCCGCGCCCTCGATGGTTGCGCGTCGCACATCGGAACGGGGCTGCTCGGCACCGAAGATCTGGGCGCGCGGGGCGGCGGCGAGGATGTTCCAGTAGAAGTCGAAAGCGGGCCAGCCGCTTCGCTCCCAGTCGAGCGCGGCCGCGACCTCGCCTTCCCCGGCGCCGTTCGCGCGAAGCTTGTTCACGGCTTCCTCGTCGGCCTGCGGAATCATCTCGAAGACGAGCGCGTCGGGTTCGAGCGCGGCGACGATCTCGGCCTGGTTCGCGTGATGCGCCGGATTGTCATGCACCTCCCCGAGCACGACGATGTCCGCGTCACGGGCGAGGTCGATGAATTCGGGCACCGTCGAAGCCTGCGAGGCACCCGGGATCTGTACGCAACCGAAAAGCACCGCGATGGCGCCCGGGCCAAACCGCATCATCACCCCCAGAGATACGGAAAAACATCCGGCGATGTCGTCGCACTATGTCACGCGACCGCGCCCGCGTCACGCGCTTTCGCCCGCCTCAGGCGGTCGCCAGGGTCTCGGCGGCCGATCCGCTAACGCTTTCAAGGCGTTTGCGGAGTTTCCCGAGAGCCTGCGCCTCGAGTTGGCGGATGCGTTCCTTCGAGAGGCCGAGCTCCTGGCCGAGGCTTTCGAGCGTGCGCGGCTCATCCCGGAGCTTGCGCTCGACGATGATCATCCGCTCCCGCGCATTCAAGGCTCCGAGCGCCTCGGCGAGCCAGCCCCGGACGCGCGCGAGATCGGCGTCGCGCGTCACGGTCTCCTCAGCCCGCGGCGCCTCGTCCTCCAGCGTCTCCACCCATTCGCGGCCTTCCTCGCCCGCCTGCTGCGCGTTGAGCGAGAAGTCGGCGCCGGAGAGCCGCGCGTCCATCATCTCGACATCGCGGAGCGGCACGCCCACTTCCTCCGCGATCATCTCGCGCAGGCGCTGGCTGTCGAGAATTTCGCCCGTCGCACTCGCCTCGCGCTCCAGCTTCGCGCGGACGCGGCGGAGGTTGAAGAACAGCGCCTTCTGCGACGAGGTCGAGCCGGTCCGCACCATCGACCAGTTGCGCATCACGTAATCCTGGATCGACGCCTTGATCCACCAGACGGCATAGGTCGAGAAGCGCACGCCGCGGTCGGGATCGAACTTCTCCGCCGCCTTCATGAGCCCCACGCCCGCTTCCTGGATCAGATCGGGCATCGGCGCGCCGTAGCGGCGATATTTCGCGGCCATCGAGATCGCGAGACGCATGTAGGCGTTGACGAGCCGGTGCAGCGAAGCTTCGTCCCGCTCGTCGCGCCAGGCGCGGGCGAGCGCGAGTTCGGTGTCCGCGTCGAGCATCTCCGCGCCCATCGCGCGTTTGGTGACGGTCCGAAGTCCGATGTCGTCCAGAGCCATATGCCGTCCTCCTCGGGGAGCGGGAAGACCGCGGTCCGCGGCGGAACGCGCGCTTCTCGACCCTTGCACAGTGCTCTACGCGCGAGGGGGCGATTTGGATCACCAGAATTTTCGGGTCCAGCGCGCCGCGGTCATCCCGGAACGGCGCTCAAAATCAGGGAAACATCCGGCAGAGTTATAATTTCATTAACTTTTCCGGGAATCGACCAGCCGGGTGGGGGGACCCGCCGAAGTTAGAAATATTCTCATCCGCCGGCGGGCCGCGAGCGTCGGGACCCGGAAATCCTCCTCGCCGCGGGACCGGTTAACCCGGGTGAAACGCGTCTCCGGCCACGGTCGCGCGAATTGCCGAGGGGATGCCATGGTCGCCCGCGCCTATACGGTGGCTTTTCAGGGGCTCGAGGCCCGGCCGGTCGAGGTGCAATGCGCCATCGCGGCCGGATTGCCCGCGTTCAACCTCGTCGGTCTGCCGGACAAGTCGGTCTCCGAGGCCAAGGAACGGGTGCGCGCGGCGCTGGTCGCCATGGGGCTCGCCCTGCCCGCGAAGCGGATCACCGTCAATCTCTCCCCCGCCGATCTGCCCAAGGAGGGATCGCATTTCGACCTGCCGATCGCGCTCGCGGTTCTGGCCGAGATGGATGTCGTGCCGCGCGACGCGGTCGCGGGCGTCGTGGCACTCGGGGAGCTGTCGCTCGACGGAGGCATCGTCGCCGTCACCGGGGCGCTGCCCGCCGCCGTAGCGGCGGCGGAGGCCGAGCGCGGCCTGGTCTGCCCCGCGGGGCGCGGCGCCGAGGCCGCCTGGGTCGGCGCCGCGCAGGTGATCGCGCCGCGCTCGCTCCTCGCGCTCGTCAACCACATGACGGGCAAGGCCGTGCTCTCGCCCGCGGAGCCGGGCATCGTCGCCGGAGCGGTGGAGGCGCGGGATCTGAGCGACGTGCGCGGACAGGAGAAGGCGAAGCGCGCGCTCGAGATCGCCGCCGCGGGGCGGCATCATCTCTTGATGATCGGGCCTCCGGGGAGCGGCAAGTCGATGCTCGCCGCGCGCCTGCCCGGCATCCTGCCGCCGATGGCTGCGGCGGAGGCGTTGGAGACCTCGATGATCCATTCCGTCGCCGGGCTGCTCGGCGAGGGCGGGATCAGCCGCGCCCGGCCGTTCCGCGAGCCGCATCACACCGCCTCGGTGGCGGCGATCGCCGGCGGCGGACGCGGCGCGAAACCGGGCGAGATCAGCCTCGCGCATCACGGCGTGCTGTTTCTCGACGAATTTCCCGAGTTTCCGCGGCCCGTGCTGGAGACGCTGCGTCAGCCGCTCGAAACCGGGGAGGTCGTGGTCGCGCGCGCGAATGCCCATGTGCGCTACCCCTGCCGCTTCCTTCTCGTCGCCGCCGCCAATCCGTGCCGCTGCGGCTACCTCGCCGATGCGTCGCGCGCCTGCGGCCGGGCGCCGGCCTGCGGCGCGGATTACATGGGGCGGATCTCCGGGCCCCTGCTCGACCGCTTCGACCTGCGTGTCGAGGTTCCGGCGGTCTCGATCGACGATCTCGCTTCCGCGGCCGCGGGCGAGCCGAGCGCCCTGGTCGCCGAACGCGTCGCCGCGGCCCGCGCCCTCCAGCGCGCCCGGTTCGAGGGCGTGACCGGCGCGCTCGTGAACGCGGACGCCGAGGGCGAACTGCTGACCGCCATCGCCCGGCCAGAACCCGACGCGGCGCTGTTGCTGCGCGAGCTTGCAACCCGGTTCCATCTCAGCGCCCGCGCCTACCACCGCGTGCTCCGCGTCGCGCGCACCATCGCCGATCTCGACGCGAGCCCCGCCACCCTTCGACGCCATGTCGCCGAGGCGGCGGGCTATCGGCTCGGCTGAGCGACGCGCGGACGCGCGAAGGCCGCCGCCCGGTCGAGCGCGCGATCGGCTTCGGGCAGCTGGTCCTGGTAGAGTTGCCAGCCATGCGGCGTCGCGGGCCAGAGCTCCAGCTTCGCCTCGACGCCCTGCCGCGCCAGCGCCTCGGCGAGCGCGCGGGCGTCGTCGCGCAGGATCTCCGCCCGGCTCGCCTGGATCAATGTCGGCGGCGCGCCGCGCAGATCGGCGAAGAGCGGCGAGGCTCGGGGATCGCGCGGATCGGCGCCGGCCAGATAGAGGTCGCGGATCTCCGTCACCCGATCCGCGGGGAGCAGCGCCTCACGGCCCGCGAGCGTGGTCAGGCTCGGCTGCGAGAGCGTCAGATCCACCCAGGGCGAGAAGGCGAGGACGCAGGCCGGCATCGGCAGTCCCTCCGCGCGGAGCGACCCGAGCAGCGCGAAGACGAGGCCGCCCCCCGCGCTGTCGCCGCCGAGCACGAGTTTCGCGGGATCGGCGCCCTCGGCGAGAAGCGCGCGATAGGCGGCGAGCACGTCCTCGACCGCGGCGGGAAACGGATGCTCCGGCGCGAGGCGATAGGCCGGCAGGATCGCCCCGATGCCGATCCGCCGCGCAAGCTGCGCGACCATCGCCGCGTGCGTGCGGGGCGAACCGACACAATAGGCGCCGCCGTGCAGCCAGAGCAGCGCCGCCCCCGGCGCCGTTCCGGGCGGCGGCCCATCCACGCGGACCGCCGGGAGATCCCCGAGCGGGCGCGAAGTCAGACGCGCGTCCTTTGGCGGATGAAGCCGCGAGGCGACGCGTTCGAACCGCTGGCGCGCGCGGGTGAAGTCGTGCTCGCGCGCGAGATACCGCTTCTCGACGAAGCGGAGCCAGAGTTCGAGCGCGGTAAGCTGCCAGGACATCGCCGCTCCGATGGCCTATGCGCGGCGGCGCTCGATCGCCTCCCAGATCTTCGCCGTGACATTGGTTCCGTCGAACCGCTCCAGCTCCTGGAGCCCGGTGGGCGAGGTCACGTTGATCTCAGTCAGCCAGTCGCCGATCACGTCGATCCCGACGAAGATCTGTCCCTTCTCCCGCAGGAGCGGCCCGATCCGGGCGCAGATCTCCCGGTCGCGGTCGTTCAGCGCGACCTTCATCGGCGTGCCGCCGGCGTGCATGTTGGAGCGGGTCTCGCCCTCCTGGGGCACGCGGTTGATCGCACCGACCGGCTCGCCATCGACGAGAATGACGCGCTTGTCACCGGCGCTCACGGCGGGCAGGAACTTCTGCGCGATCAGCGGCTCGCGGTTCAGCGAGGCGAAGAGTTCGTAAAGCGCGCTGAAGTTGCGGTCGTTCGGGTCGAGCCGGAACACGCCCGCGCCGCCGTTGCCGTAGAGCGGCTTCAGGATGATGTCGCCATGCCGAGCCTTGAAGGCGCGCAGGGCGCCGATGTCGCGCGCGATCATTGTCGGGGGCGTGAGGTCGGGAAAGCCGAGGACCAGGAGCTTTTCGGGGTAATTCCTGACCCAGAACGGATCGTTGACCACCAGCGTCGTGTCCCGGAGCCGCTCGAGCAGGAAGGTGGTCGTCAGATAGCCCATGTCGAAGGGCGGGTCCTGACGCAGCCAGACCACGTCCCATTCGGCGAGGTCGATCGTCGTCTCCTCCCCGAGTTCGAAATGCGCGCCCTGCTGGCGGCGCACCGTCACGGGCCAGCCATGCGCGAGAACCCGGCCCTCGTCGAGGACCAGCCGGTCGGGCGTGTAGTAGAACAGCGAATGCCCGCGCGACTGCGCCTCCTCCATGATCCGGAAGGTGCTGTCGGCGTTGATATTGATGGCTTCGATCGGATCCATCTGGACCGCGACTCTGAGATGCATTGCTTTCTCCCGACGGAATTCGGAGCCCAGTCATGGCCGACTACCGGGACGCTGGCAAGAAGCGCCGGCCCGGGCTCCGCCGGCACCCTCCGTCCGCGGCGTGGCGGCCCCCGCGCGGTTTCCGGGGTCGGCCTTGACCTGAGGCGGGGCACCCGTCCATTGAGGTCCGCGCGGGCGTCGCCAACGGTACCAGGGACGGGCGGCTCCCGCCCTGTCCCGATCCAGCCCAGGGAGGCACCTATGAAAATCAGCGCGCGGAACGCACTGAAGGGAACGATCACCGAAGTCCAGAAGGGCGCGACCACCTCGCATGTGAAGATCGATGTCGGAGGCACGGTGGTCACCGCGTCGATCACCAACCAGTCCGTCGACGATCTCGGCCTCGAAGCCGGAAAGACCGCCTACGCGGTGATCAAGGCCTCGGACGTGATGGTCGGCGTCGACTGACCACCCCTTGCCGCGCGGCGCGCCGGCGGGGTCCGCCGATCCGCCGCGCGGAATTCATGGGCCGCCTTCCGGCGTCCCAACCGTCCGATCCGCCGGGCGGATTTCTGTCCCCCCCGATGGCCAATCAGGCTCCGGGCTTCAAAGGTCGGCGCAGGACTTCCGGCCCGGTCTCGTCCGATTCGAGGATTCGCAGCGCCTCGCGCAGCAGCTCGATCCAGCCGGCTTCGTTGCGGATGCCGCCGTCGAGGATCAGCCCGCGCAGCGCATCGGCGCGCGATGATGGCGCACCGCCGAAATCCCGCGCCTTGATGGCGCGGTACTCCGCGAGCTTCCGCTCATGCTCGGCGATCCTGTCGTGGAGCGTCGCCGCGAGGCCGGTCGGACCCAGCGCCGCCTCGCCCCGCAGCCGCACCATGAGCGCGTCGCGGAGCGGCGGCCCATCCTCGCCCAGCGGAACCCAGCGGCGCAACTCCGCGAGACCGGCGGGCAGGACGCGGTAGAGCCGCTTGCCGCCGCGCGCGCCCGGCTGAGCCTCGGAGGCGATCAGCCCCGCCGCCTCGAGCCGGGCCAGATCGCGATAGATCTGCTGATGCGTGGCCGGCCAGAAATAGCCGATGGACTTCCCGAAGCGCCGGGCGAGATCGAGCCCGGAGCCGGATTTCTCGGTCAGCGCGATCAGGATGGCATGGGGCAGCGACATCTGTCCGGGTTCCGCGGGGGCTTACGCGACGTCGCGGTCGCGGATTTATGCAACTTGTTGCAATAGTAGCCGGGCCACGGCCCCCTTGACCAGCCGAATCGCGGGAAAGCTCTACATGACCGACCATTATCCGCTGATGAACCGCCCGCTCGACCTGGGCTTCACCACCCTGCCCAATCGCGTGCTGATGGGCTCGATGCATGTCGGGCTGGAGGAACTGCCGGGCGGGTTCCGGCGCATGGCCGCCTTCTATGCCGAGCGGGCGCGCGGCGGGGTCGGCCTGATCGTGACCGGGGGGATCGCACCCAACGAACAGGGCCGGCCGGCGAAGATGGGCGCGATGCTGACGACCATGGAGGAAGCCCACAGGCACCGCGTCGTCACCGACGCGGTTCACGCCGAGGGCGGCAGGATCGCGATGCAGATCCTGCATTTCGGCCGGTACTCCTACCAGCCCGACCTCGTGGCCCCCTCCCCCGTGCAGGCGCCGATCAACATGTTCCGGCCTCGGGAACTGAGCGGCGCGGAGGTCGAGGAAACGATCGACGATTTCGCGCGCTGCGCGGCGCTGGCACGTCGCGCGGGCTATGACGGCGTCGAGATCATGGGGTCGGAGGGCTATCTCATCAACGAATTCATCGCCGCGCGCACCAACCGCCGCGACGACGCATGGGGCGGCGGCTACCGCGACCGCATCCGCTTCCCGGTCGAGATCGTGCGCCGCGTGCGCGAGACGGTCGGCGCCGATTTCATCATCATCTACCGGCTCTCGATGCTGGATCTGGTCGAGGACGGCTCCACCTTCGACGAGGTGCTGGAGCTCGCCCGCGCGATCGAGGACGCGGGCGCCACGATCATCAACACCGGGATCGGCTGGCATGAAGCGCGTATCCCGACGATCGCGACCAAGGTGCCGCGCGCGGCCTTCGGATGGGTCACGAAGCGGCTGATGGGACAGGTCGGCATCCCGCTGGTGGCGACCAACCGGATCAACACGCCCGAGGTCGCCGAGGGGCTGCTCGCCGATGGCGCCTGCGACATGGTCTCGATGGCCCGGCCCTTCCTCGCCGATCCCGATTTCGTCCGGAAGGCGCGCGAGGGCCGCGGCGACGAGATCAACACCTGCATCGCCTGCAATCAGGCCTGCCTCGATCATGTCTTCGCCCAGAAGGTGACCTCCTGCCTCGTCAATCCGCGAGCCTGCCACGAGACCGAGATCGTCATTCGCCCGGCGGAGGAGCCGAAGGCGATCGCCGTCGTCGGCGCGGGACCGGCCGGGCTCGCCTTCGCCCGGACCGCCGCCGAGCGCGGGCACAAGGTCACGCTCTTCGACGCGGCGGAGCGGATCGGCGGCCAGTTCAACGTGGCGAGGACGATCCCCGGCAAGGAGGAGTTCGACGAGACGCTGCGCTACTTCGGCACCGCCGTCGCGCGCGCCGGGGTCGACCTGCGCCTCGGTACCCGCGTCGCGGCGAAGGATCTCGCCGGCTTCGACGAGGTTGTGCTCGCGACCGGCGTCGCGCCGCGCCGGCCGGCGATCGACGGGATCGATCATCCGAAGGTCGTGAGCTACCTCGACGCGCTCGCCGATCCCGCTTCGGTGGGGCGCCGCGTGGCGATCATCGGCGCGGGCGGCATCGGCTTCGACGTCGCGGAGAAGCTCACCCACGCGGAGGAAGGAGACAGCACGGGAGTAAGCATGGGCCGGCATCCGGAGAAGTTCTTCGCCGAATGGGGCATCGATCCGCGCTACACCGCCGCCGGCGGGCTGACCGAGCCGCGGCCGGAGCTTTCGCGGCGTCAGGTCTGGCTGCTGCAGCGCAAGGCCTCGAAGATCGGCGCGGGACTGGGCAAGACCACCGGCTGGATCCATCGCGCCGGGCTGAAGGCGCGGGGCGTGCGGATGATCACCGGCGCCACCTATCTACGGGTCGATGACGACGGCCTTCGCATCGGCCTCGGAGACCGGGAAGAGACCATTCCCGCCGATACGATCGTCGTCTGCGCGGGGCAGGAGCCGGAGCGCGCGCTCCACCAGCCGCTCCTCGACGCGGGCATGCGCGTACATCTGATCGGCGGCGCCGATGTGGCGGCGGAACTCGACGCCAAGCGCGCGATCCATCAGGGGACGACGCTGGCGGCTACCATCTGACGGCCGACTTCCGACACTGACCACGGGGAGGACGACATGCCCGAAACAGAATTGACGCTGGACCCCGCCGCCGCCCGGTCGCTGGCGCACTGGCACGGGATGGTCGCCCGGCGCGACCTGTCCCGGCTGCCCGAGATCGTCGCCCCGGAGGCGGTCTTCCGCTCGCCCACGCTGCTGCGCGGTTTCGAAACCGCGCCGGCGCTCGTCATGGCGATCGAGACCGTCAACACCGTCCTGGAGGATTTCGCCTGTCAGCGCGAATTCGCCACCGCCGATGGGCGAAGCGTCGTGATCGAGTTCAGCGCCCGGCTGGGCGACAAGCGCCTCAAGGGGATCGACATGATCCGCTTCGGCGACGACGGCCGGATCGTCGATTTCGAGGTCATGGTGCGCCCGCTGAACGCGTTGAAACTGCTCGGGGAGGCGATGAGCGCCCGGCTCGGGGAAGCGCTCATCGCCTACAAGGGCGCGTCCTGACCGCGCGCAAGACGATGGGCCTCGCCACCGCCCCGGGCGCCATGCCCTGAGCCGGTGACGGTCTTGTTCCCTCCTGAGGCTTGAACCTCGCGTTGCGTGAGGTGGCACATTCTCCCGATGACGGAGGAGTCGGACCGTGACCAGTCGATATGCCACATCCGCTTGTCGCGGGGCCGGCCATCCCGGTCGCGGCCTCGGCCGGGCGTGATCGCCCTCGCCGCGATCGGACGCCGCGTGGGCTCTATGGAGAACCGGGGCGACCATTCATACCTGCGAGGGGAGGAGATCCCCATGACATCATCAACCGACACGTCGATCGCCTGCTCGCTCGGCGCCGGGGACTTCACGGCGCGGACAGGCTGGATCACAACGCTCGCGCGCGAGCATCTGCGATCGGCGCGCCGAGAGCCGCTGACGCTGCGTCTCTCCTATGCGCCCGAGGCCCGCGCCCCGGTCCGCGAGATGGTCGAGAAGGAGCGGGATTGCTGCGGTGCGCTTCGACCTCCACGACGACGCGGCAACCGTCGATCTCACGATCACAGCTCCCCCGGAAG
Organism: Amaricoccus sp. W119; assembly: GCF_047275745.1. Lineage (NCBI taxonomy): Bacteria > Pseudomonadati > Pseudomonadota > Alphaproteobacteria > Rhodobacterales > Paracoccaceae > Amaricoccus > Amaricoccus sp. W119. The sequence continues at coordinate 118,788 of NZ_JBKQWU010000003.1, forward strand.
CGGCGGAGGTCGCGGGGTTCCTGTTCGATCACTTCGCACCGGTCACGATCGGAGATGGCGGCTGATGCGCCGCTTCGCGCGGCTGTCCTGAGCCCGCGCCCCTGCCGATCCCGGCGCATGGCATCGCTTCATCCGCCGCGTGTCCAGCCGATCGGCCAACGTCGCTCGACGCCGGGGCGCGGTTCGGACTATCAGGGAGATCCGGCGCCTCGGGCCACCGGGGCCGTGAGGCGTCGCGCGGCGCCTCCCGGCGCGCCGGCGGGTCGCATCCGCCCCCCGACGCGGTTCGCGCCGGGCGACATCTGACCGAGATCGAGGCCCGACATGCCGAAGCCGCCCCCCGAAACCCGCGTCCGCGCCGCCGCCGGGTCGGACTGGCAGGCGCTGTCGCTGCTGCTGGTCGGCGGGCTCATGCTCGCGATCATCGTCAATCTCTCGAAGGGCGGCGCGAGGCTCGGGCTGAGCGCGGCGCAGATCACCTTCTTCTTCAGCCTCGGGGGTGGGACGCTCCTGCTCGGGATCGACCGTTTCCGCGCGCATCCACCGCTGCGTGGCCGGCACCTGAGGGCCTATGCCGCGCTCGGCGCGGTCAGCTATGCCGTGCCGACGACGCTCGGCGCCGTCGTCGCCGCCCGCGTGGACGCGGGTTTCGCCTCCGTGCTGATCTCGCTCTCGCCCGTGCTGACCTTCGCGCTCGCAGTGCTGCTCGGGATGCAGGGCATGTCGCGGAGGCAGGGGGCCGGGCTGCTTCTCGGCCTCGTCGGAACCTGGCTCCTGGTGCTGCCCGGGCTGACGCGGCCCGGGGAGACCGCCGTCGTCTGGATGCTGCTCGGACTCGTCATCCCGGCCTCACTGGCGACCGGGAACATCCTCCGGACGCGGCTGGTCCCGGTCGAGACGCCGAACCGGCTCATGGTCATCGGAGTCCTGCTCGCCGCCGCGCTCTACCTCGCGCCCTTCGCCCTCAGCACCCCGCTCTCGCCGGCGGGGACCGGCGCCGCGGCCGCCCTGCTCGCCGCCGGGGCGCTCGTCACCGCGGGGTTCAACCTGGTGCTCTTCCAGCTGCAGAAGGTGGCGGGACCGGTCAGGCTCAGCCAGGTCGGCTATGTCGCGGCCGCCTTCGGTATTCTCGTCGCCGCCGTGGCCTTCGGCGAAAGGCCTCGTCCGAGCCTGCTCGCGGCGGTGGCCTTCATCGTCGCGGGCATCCGGCTCGTCAACGCGGCGCGGCCGTCCGGCGCGCGGACCCGGGAGGCGGCGGGCGAGTAAGCGCCGGGCATGGCCGCGAAGGCCGGCCAGCTCAGGGAGCGAAGGCACGAAACAGCGCGGCGACCGAGGCCTGCCATCCCGACCGCTTCCCCGGCCCGGTCCCCGATTGGCTCCCCGACTCACCCCCCGGCTCCCCGTCGGGTCGCGCGCTCAGCCCGAGCGCCAGCCCGTTCAGCGCCCCGTCGAGCATGTCGGCGAGATCGCGCGCCGGTCCGGGGAAGACGATCTCGCCCGCGTCGAGCGCCTCCGCCACACCCAGGGCGAGGTAGGAGGCGCTCGACGCCTCGTCGATTTCCCGCCACCGCCGCGAGCCGAGCACGGTCGGCGCATCGATGAGCAGGAGTCGCCGCGCATCGGGACGCAGCATGAACGCGACCCAGGCGACGGAGCCCTCGATCAGCCCGTCGAGCCGCGTCGGCGCGGCCTCCGCCGCTTCGAGGACCTGCTGCCCCGCCTCGGCGCCGATCTGGTCGCAGACCGCCTCGAAAAGCGCCGCCTTGTCCCTGAAATGGTGGTAGAGCGCGCCGCGCTTGACGCCCGCCGCCTCCAGGATCGCCTCCGTCGCGGTCCCGGCGAAGCCCTGCGCCGCGAAAAGCGCGCGGGCGGATGCGATCAGCCTCTCCCGCGTCGCCGCGGCGCGTTCAGCGTTCTTCACGATTGCCATCTCCGCGGTTGACAGACTGTCCGTCTGTATCTACGTTCCAGAATACAGACAGACAGTCTGTTTATCAAGACACAGCTTCGAAAGGGCGGAAAGATGCGTTTCACCGACCGTTACCCCCTGATCGTGACCTCCCGGAAGGACGAATGCCGCGACTTCTGGGTCCGGCACCTGGGCTTCGAGATCGGCTTCGACTCGACCTGGTTCGTCTGGCTCCACGCGCCGGACCATTCGGCGACCATCGCCTTCATGACCCCGGACCACCCCTCGGCGCCTCCGGGACCGGACGAATTCTCGGGCAAGGGCATGTGCTTCGAGATGCAGGTGGACGACGCCGACGCGACCCATGCCGAACTGTCCCGGGCGGGCGTGCCCGTGACCCATGCGCTTCGCGACGAACCCTTCGGCCAACGCCGGTTCGGCTTCGCCGATCCGTCGGGTCTCTGGATCGACGTCTGCGAGCAGATCGCCCCCGCCGAGGGCTTCTGGGACCGCTACATGGTCGCCTGACACGGGCCGCGAGCCTGCCCGGTCCTTGGGATCGGCGGGTGGGGTTCAGCCGCGCATCTCTTCCAGCAGCGCCCGGACGAGCTCTCCCGCCGGAAGCTCCCGCGCGAGGGGGGCACCCTGCCCCGCCCATTGCGCGGCGAATTCGTGATCGCCCTGCCCGACCGCGAGCGCGCTGAGCTGCTTGGCGGCGTCGTAGGCAAGGGGATAATCGGCCGCCCGCGGGCTGCCCGGCGCCTCGCCTTCCCGGATTAGCCGGTTCACCATGCCGCGCGCCGGACGCCCGGAGAGCACCGGCGTCAGGCGGGTCCTGGTGGATCGGTCGCCCTTGAGATTGTCGCGGTAGTTCGCGTTGGCGGCGGATTCGGGGCAGAGGATGAAGGCCGTGCCAAGCTGCGCCGCCGCCGCGCCGATCTCGAGCATGGCGCGAATCCCCGCGCCGTCCATGATGCCGCCGGCCGCGACGACCGGCAGAGGGCTCGTCCGCGTGAGCAACCGGGTCAGCACGAACGTGCTCAGCCGCTCGTCGGCGGCTTCCGGATCGAACATCCCGCGGTGTCCGCCCGCCTCGATCCCTTGCGCCACGATCGCATCGATCCCGGCGGCTTCGATCGCGGCGGCCTCCTCCGCGTTGGTGGCGGTCGCCATCGTCCGTATCCCGGCGGCGCGAAAGGCTTCGATCCAGTCCCGCGCCGGGATGCCGAAATGGAAGCTGACGATCGCGGGCCGGGTGTCGAGGAGCATCCGGAACGCCTCCTCGTCGGCGAGAAAACTCTTGTAGATCTCGTCGAGCCGCTCCGGGGCCGCGCCGCCGAACTCGGTGAAGAGCGGCGCGAGATGCCGCAGCCAGGCGCCCTCGCGCGCCGCGTCCCGTTTCGCGGGCGCATGGCAGAACACATTGACGTTGAAGGGCCTGGCCGTGAGCGCGCGCGTCTCCTCGATCATCGCGCGCGCCTGAGCGGCCGTGCTCGCCCCGATCCCGAGCGAGCCGAGGCCGCCCGCCTCTGACACGGCCGCGGCCAGCGCGGGCGTCGAGACGCCCGCCATCGGCGCCTGGATGATCGGATTTGGCAGTTCGAACAGGTGCGCGGCGCCGCTCATCGTATCCTCCGGGATGGATCGAAGCACGTAAGACGGTCAACCAGTTCCGCGATGGCGCGCCGATCGTCAAGGGTGCGGAGGCGGGGGATCGGCCGCCTCCGCCCGCGGGTCATGCTCCAGGGTGCCCGGGGAGGACCGGCGGACCGAAGTCCGCCCCGCGGCCGCCCCGCTCAGTTGCGCGGCGCGTCCTCGTGATGCTCGGCGAGCGCCTGCGGATCGCGCAGTCCGCCCTCGCGGTGGCGCACGAAATGGTTCCAGCCCCAGGTCAGCGCCCAGAGGATCACGCCGATGCCGATGAGCCAGGCGGCGATGCGGTACTGCGGCATCTGCGAGGCGCTCCGCGCCCAGGGGCCGGCGAGGAAGGCGCAGGTGACGGCGCCGACCCAGGGCACCCAGCCCGGCGCGCGGAAGTGATCATGCTCGACCTTCTGCTTGCGCAGGACGAGGAGCGAGATGTTGACGATGGTGAAGACGCAGAGCAGGAGGAGGGCCGTGGTGCCGCCGAGCAGGCTGACCGCCTGTCCGCCGCTGTTGCTCACCACGAAGAAGATCAGCCCGAACGAGAGCAGCGTGGTGAAGAGGATCGCCACCCAGGGCGTACGGCGCGTCGGATGGACCCGGCCGAGGACATGCGGCAAGACCCGCTGGTTCGCGAGGCCGTAGAGCAGCCTCGACGCCATCAGCATGTTGATGAGCGCCGAATTGGCGACGGCGAACATGCCGATGAAGGGGAAGATCGTGTCGAAGGGCAGGTTCGGCGCGCCGGCGCGAACCACCTGCGTCAGCGCCGAGCCCTTGGAACTGTCGGTCAGGTCGCCCACGGGCACGAGCGCCACGGCGCAGATCGAGACCATCACGTAGATGACGCCGGTGATCCCGAGTCCGGTCAGCATGACGCGGGGGAAATCCCGAACCGGATTGGTGCATTCCTCGGCCATGTTCACCGAATCCTCGAAGCCCACCATGGCGAAGAAGGCGAGCGAGGTGGCGGCGGTCAGCGCCATGAAGGCGCTCTTCTCCTCGGAGGAGCGGAACACCATGACCTCGGAGAAATCGGCGCGGCCCTGGCTCATCGCCCAGAAGCCGATGAAGATGATCATCAGCAGGCCCGAGAGCTCGACGCAGGTCAGGATCACATTCGCCTTGACGCTCTCGCCGACGCCCCGGAAGTTGATCGCGGCGACGAGCGTCATGAAGAGGAGCGCCAGGACGAGGATGCCGAAACTCCCATCCTCGAAGCCGAGTCCGAACCCGTCCGAGAGAAAGCCCGCGAAGGCGTTGGAGGCGGTCGAGGCCGAAGTGATGCCGGAGCACATCACGGTGAAGGCGACGAGGAAGGTGAGGAAGTGAACTCCGAAGGCGCGATGCGCGTAGAGCGCGGCGCCTGCGGCCTGCGGATAGCGGGTCACGAGCTCGAGATAGGAGAAGGCGGTTATCGTCGCCACGGTGAAGGCGACGAGGAAGGGTGCCCAGGCGGCGCCGCCGACCTCGCCCGCGACCGAGCCGGTCAGCGCGTAGACTCCGGTGCCGAGGATGTCCCCCACGATGAAGAGCAGCAGAAGCTTCGGGCCCATGACCCGGTTCAGTTCGGGCTGCCCTCCGTGGGTGCCCTCGGCCGATGTCGTGCTCATGAATGTCCCCCCTCAAACACGCCAATTCAGACTCGCCAGTCAGGCGCGCAAATCAGGCCCGCGATCAGGCCCGGGCCCGGCTCGCCAATTCGTGAAGCAACGCCTGAGCCGTCGCCGGGTTCCCCTCCTTGGTTCGCCGCCATCGTACTCGCCGATCCCGGCTCCGGATGGGCGGTCAGCGCACGACGGTCCGGCGTTGCTCCACGCCCGGAGGCGACGCCGCGCCGGAACGCGCGGCGGCGGCTTGGCACCCGTCCCGGGACTTCTGAGGCACGGCAGCCTTGACAGGCCGCGCCGCGCTGATTTCGCGTGGATGAGACGAATTCGCGGTATATCGGCCTTGACGGAACCGTTCCGGGCTCGCTGATCGAAGGTGCCTCGTCCCGCCGCGAAGCGACCCTTGCCCGAACCCGATGAGGAGACACGCCATGAAGATCACCGTCGAGATCGACTGCACCCCCGCGGAGGCCCGCGACTTTCTGGGCCTGCCGGATGTGAAGCCGATCCAGGAGGAGATGATGAGCGACATGCGCGAACGGATGATGTCGGCGGCCCATGCCATGGACCCGGCGGAAATCCTGCGAAGCTGGATGTCAGGCACCGGCGGGTTCGACCGGAGCCAGGATCTCTTCGCCCTCATGACCGGGGCCAAACGCGGCAAGTGAGGCCGCGCATCGTCGCGGGCCCCTGAGCCGCCGCGAGACCGGCCCCCCCCCCCCCGCCCGCGTCGCGCTCCCTCGTCAAAGCACGAGGACGGCCCGGAAGTCGTTCACGTTGGTCAGGGTCGGGCCCGTCCGGATCAGCGCGCCGACGCGGTCGAACAGGCCGTAGCTGTCATGGCCATCCAGATGGTCGCGCGGTTCCAACCCGGCACCGCGGGCCCGCGCCAGCGTGTCGGGGCCGATGATCGCGCCGGCGGCGTCCTCGGTGCCATCGATGCCGTCGGTGTCGGCGGCCAGCGCCTGGATGCCGGGATGACCGCCGAGCGATTGCGCGAGGCCCAGCAGAAACTCGGTGTTGCGCCCGCCCCGGCCGGGTTTCGCCCCGCCGATCGTCACGGTCGTCTCGCCGCCCGAGAGCAGGACGGCCGGCGCCGCGACCGGCATGCCATGGGCGGCGCAGGATCGCGCGATACCGGCCATGGCGATGCCGAGCTGCGCCGCCTCGCCCTCCAGCGCGTCGCCGAGGATCAGCGGCGTGACCCCCGCCGCCCGGGCGACCTCGGCGGCCGCCTCCAGCGACATGCGCGGGGTGGCGATCATGCGGTAGTCCGGGGTGAAACCGGGCCGCGGCTCGGCCGGGCGCAGCAGGATCTCGCGGGCGGCGGCGGGCAGCGACGGGCCGAGCTTCGCCACCAGATGCGACAGATCCTCGCCCGCCGTCGGATCGGGCACCGTGGGTCCGGAGGCGACGGCCGCCGGGTCGTCTCCGGGCACGTCCGAGATCGCGAGCGTGACCAGCCGGGCCGGCGCGGCGGCGCGGGCGAGGCCGCCGCCCTTGACGCGCGAGAGCCGTCTGCGGACCCGGTTCATGTCCTCGATGGTCAGGCCGGATTTCAGGAGCAGCCGGTTGACCTCGATCTTCTCGGGCAGCGTCAGCGGCGCTACGGGAAGCGTCATCAGCGCGGAGCCGCCCCCGGAGATGAGCGCGAGCACGAGATCGTCAGGCCCCGCCGCCTTGGCGGTCCGCAGGATCTCCTCGGCGGCCCGCTCCCCGGCCGCGTCGGGGACGGGATGCGCGGCCTCCAGCACCCTGATCCGCTCGGTCGGCACGGCATGGCCGTAGCGGGTCACGACCACGCCCAAGAGGTCGACATCGGGCCAGGCCAGTTCGAGCGCGCGCGCCATCGCGGCGGCGGATTTGCCCGCCCCCACGACGACGCAGCGGCCGGCGGGTTTCCCGGGCAGATGCCGGGCGAGGACGGTCGCGGGGTCCGCCGCCGCGATCGCCGCGTCCATCATCCGGCGCAGCAGGTCTTTCGCATCCTCGTCCGTCATCGCTCGTGCCCCTCAGATGTTTTCGCCGCGGATCGCTTCGCAGACCGCGTCGGTGACATCCTGCGTCGTCGCCTCGCCGCCCACGTCCGGGGTCAGGACGCCATCGGCGCAGACCTTCTCGACCGCGCGCATCAGCCGGTCGGCGGCGGCGTTCTCGCCGAGATGGTCGAGCATCTGCGCCGCCGTCCAGAAGGTCGCGACCGGGTTTGCGATCCCCTTGCCGGTGATGTCGAAGGCGGAGCCGTGGATCGGCTCGAACATCGAGGGGAAGCGCTTCTCCGGGTCGATGTTGCCGGTCGGGGCCACGCCGAGGCTGCCGGCGAGCGCGCCTGCGAGATCGGAGAGGATGTCGGCGTGCAGGTTGGTGGCGACGATCGTGTCGAGGCTCTTCGGGTTCTTGACCATGCGGACGGTCATCGCATCGACCAGCATCTTGTCCCAGGTCACATCGGGAAATTCCTTCGCCACCTCGGCGGCGATCTCGTCCCACATCACCATGCCGTGGCGCTGCGCGTTCGACTTGGTGACGACCGTCAGCAGCTTGCGCGGCCGCGACTGGGCCAGCTTGAAGGCGTAGCGCATGATCCGGGTGACGCCGGCGCGGGTGAAGATCGCGACCTCGGTGCCGACCTCTTCCGGCAGGCCCCTGTGCGCCCGGCCTCCGTGGCCGGAATACTCGCCCTCGGAATTCTCACGGACGATCACCCAGTCGAGATCGCCCGGGCCGACGCCTTCGAGCGGCGACTTGATGCCCGGCAGGATCTTGGTCGGCCGCACGTTGGCATACTGGTCGAAGCCCTGGCAGATCGGCAGGCGCAGGCCCCAGAGCGTCACGTGATCGGGAACGTCGGGCGCGCCGACCGCGCCGAAGAAGATCGCATCGAAGCCCTTGAGCTGCTCCGGGCCATCTTCGGGCATCAGCGCGCCGGTCTTCTTGTAGCGCTCGGAGCTCCAGTCGAACTCCGTCACGTCGAACTCGAAGCTTCCGTCGCGGCGGGCGAGCGCCTCGAGCGCCTGAAGTCCGGCGGCGATGACTTCCGGGCCGATACCGTCGGCGGGGATGGCGGCGATCTTGTAGGTGTTCATGGGGTCGATCCTTGCTCGGTTAGAATGTGGTGTTCGTCGTTCACGAGGCGACTATCGCACCGGGCAGCGCCGTCCTCAATTTTCGTAGGATTATATAGATAAGAGTGATAATATCGCGCCGGGAGGCGATATGGACATCGACCAGATCAAGTGCTTTCTCGCCGTCGCGGAGGAGCTGCATTTCGGCCGCGCGGCGCGGAGGCTCGACATGCTGCCGGCCTCGCTCAGCCGGCAGATCCGGTTGCTGGAGGATCGCTTCGAGACGCGGCTCTTCCTGCGGACCACGCGCAACGTCTCGCTCACCGAAGCCGGCGCGGCCATTCTGGAAGACGCGCGAGCGCTGGTCGCGCAGGCCGACCGGTTCGAGGAACGCATCCGGACCGTCAGGCGCGCGGAAACCGCCGTCCTCAAGGTCGGCGCCATCGACAGCGCCGCGGCGGGCCTGATGCCGCAACTCATGCAATTGCTGCGCGCCGCCCATCCCGAGATCGAGATCCAGCTGATCGAGTTGAAGACCATCCATCTGCTGCCGAGGCTGTTGAGCGGCAGTCTCGACATCGCCTTCGTGCGGCCGCCCGACATCCGCGACCCGAGGATTCATTTCCAGACGCTGTTCTTCGAGACCGCCGTCGTCGCCCTGCCCGATGGTCACGCCCTGGCCGATCGCGCCGCGCTGACGGTCCAGGACATCTCCGACGAGCCGCTGATCGTGCCCGACCGCCGTTCGCGCCCGCATTCGCACGACCTGACGATCAAGCTCTTCACCGATGCCGGGCTGACGGCGCGGATCGCCCAGATCGCCGAGGAAAAGCACACGATCGTCAATCTGGTCGCGACCGGCACGGGACTGGCCATCGTGCCGCGCTGGGCGTCGCGCATCGCCCTTCCCGGCGTCAGCTTCGTTCCGCTGACACTGCCCGAGGGCACGACACGCGGCAAGCTGATCCTCGCGGCGGCCTGGGCGCGCGGCACCCGCGACGATCAGCGCGACGCTTTGCTGGCAGTGCTGGACGAGAACCTGCGGGCGATCGAGGCTAGTGCCTGACTGTTCTTATTATATCTATTTTAAATATAATATTTCGCGAATTTATCCCCGTGCGTCTCTCGCCTATCCCGGTCCTGATCCTGGCCCTCCTCAGCGGGCCGGAACCGGAAACCTGGGGAGGAAATCATGGACCCGGCAAGCATCACCCTCGTATTGTTGTTCTTCGCGATCGCCATGTTCGTCTGGGAGCGGATCCCGCTCGCCCTGACCGCGATGATCGTCTGCGTCGGCCTCGTCCTGACCGGCGTGCTCGAAGCGGGCGAGGCGTTCGACGGGTTCGTCAACAGCAACGTCATCCTGTTCGTCGACATGTTCATCATCGGCGGCGCGCTGTTCCAGACCGGCATGGCGGCCGAGATCGGCGGCATGGTCACGCGTTTCGCCAGGACGGAGCGGCAACTCGTCGTCGCCATCATGCTGATCACCGGGCTGATGTCGGGCGTGCTCTCGAACACCGGAACGGCGGCGGTCCTGATTCCGGTGGTGATCGGCATCGCGGCGAAGTCCGGCTTCGCGCGCTCGCGCCTGCTGCTGCCGATCGTCTTCGCGGCGGCGATGGGCGGCAATCTCAGCCTGATCGGCGCGCCGGGCAACATGATCGCCCAGGCCGCGCTGCAGGAGCAGGGGTTGAGCTTCGGCTTCTTCGAATACGCGCTCGTCGGCCTGCCGATCCTGCTGGCGGGCATCCTCTTCATCGCCACGATCGGCTTTCGGCTGCTGCCCGATCACAAGACCGAGGAACTGGCGGCGGACAGCCTGCGCGAAGTTTCGGCATCGGTTCCGGCATGGAAGAAGAACGCGTCGCTGATCGTTCTGGTCCTGACCATCCTCGGCATGGTGTTCGAGGCGCAGATCGGCATCCGCCTGCATATCACCGGAGCGATCGGGGCCATCGCGCTGATCCTGCTCGGGGTCATCAGCGAGGAGGAGGCCTATCGCTCGATCGATGCCAAGACGATCTTCCTCTTCGGCGGCATCCTTTCCCTCGCCACGGCGATGGAAAAGACCGGAGCCGGGCAGATCATCGCCGAGACCGTGCTCGGTTTCACCGGGCCCGAGACGCCGATGTTCGTCTTCCTGCTCGTCATCTTCCTGCTGGCGGTGGTCATGACCAACTTCATGTCCAATACCGCGACGACCGCGCTTCTGGTGCCGATCAGCCTGTCGATCTCGACCCAGATCGGCGCCGATCCCCGGGCGGTCTTGATGGCGACTGTGATCGGCGGATCGCTCGCCTATGCGACGCCGATCGGGATGCCGGCCAATGTGATGGTGCTTGGTCCGGGCAAGTACACGTTCATGGATTACACGAGGGCAGGTCTGCCGCTCATCCTGGTCTCGACCGTGGTCGCGATGATCCTGCTGCCGATCCTGTTCCCGTTCTATCCGTGACAGGACGCCGCGCGGCGGCGGGCGGGCGGCGTCTCACCCGAGACGCCGCCCTTCGGCGCGCTCAGGCCCGGCCGGCGCGTTTCTCGTCGAGGCTCCACGAACCGGGCCCCGCGAAGACCAGATAGAGGAAGACGAAGCAGAAGAGGATCGCCGCGTCGCCCCTGTTCAGCACCGGGAAGAAGCTGTTTCCGGCGAAGTGAAAGAACCAGTAGGCGACGGCCATCTGCCCCGAGAGGATGAAGGCGACCGGGCGGGTCATGAAGCCAACGAGCACGGCGAGGCCGCCGAAGGTCTCGAGGATGCCCGCGATCAGCGAGAGTAACGACAGCCCGTCGCCGCCACCCTCGCCCGAGGACGGAAATCCGAAGAGCTTCATCGTCCCGTGCTCGATGAAGAGCAGCGCGGTCACGATACGCAGAATTCCAAGAGCTTGTGGCCGATATTCGCCCAGGTTGTCCATGCGGCGGTCCTTTCTCGTCCGGTTGCGACACGATCGGCGCGGCGGGTCCGCGCCGATCTCCGTTCGGGCTCTGTCCGGGGCGGGATTCGGAAGACCGGCGCGGCCTTTCGCATCGCGCGCGTGCCTTGAGCGCGTGAGACTGTGTTCACGGGGCCGGAGTGTATCGTCCCGGCACACCCTGTCTACCGCCGAGCGAGTCCGAGCGTGCGGCGGGTGGCCGCTGGCCGTTCACAAGATCGCGCGGCCGCGCGCGACGGGCGCCTTCGCGGGGCCATCCGGGCTTCCCGTGTGGACCGCGGGGCTCGAGGGAAGCTCCGCGAGTGGCGGGCAGGCGGATCGGACCCTACGGCATCCGCCAGATGTCCGCGGTCACCACGCTGCCCTCGCCTTCCAGCCGATGATCGGACGGGCTGTCATAGACCACGAGCCAGTCCTCGCCCCAGGCGACAAGGCCTTCGGGATGATCGACCGCGCCCCGGTACGGCAGTTCGAGCACATGCTCGACCACCTCCTCCTCATGCACCTGCCCGGCGCGGAAGCCCGTGGCCCGCTTCCAGCGCAGCACATGCGCCGGTCCGTCGCCGGTCATGGTCGGGCCGACCAGCACCAGCATGTCGTCGCCATCCCAGGCCAGGTCGCGCACGCCGAGGCCCCGCGTCGGCAACAGGTGCTTGCGGTAGCGCCGGTCGCCGTCGATCCGCCTCGGCTTCAGGTATCCCGACCGCGTGAGCTTCATCCGCAGTTCCAGCACCACCGCCCGCCCGCGCAGCACCGGGCCACGCAGGCCGAGCCAGACCCGGTCGCCGCGCGCGGCGATCCCCTCGATGTCGAGCCCGTTCTCCTTGGAAGGAATGTCGAGAAAGCGCGCGAGATGCGGATCGTCGCGGAGCCAGGAAAAGAGCTTCGCCCGCTTCTTCGTGAAACGCACATGCGCGGCGCGCCGGCCCTTGTGCTTCGCCTTCGGCGCGAAACCACCCCTGGCCTTCGCGAGCGGGAAGCGGCCGAGGAAGTAGCGGTTCGGATCGCGGTCGACCGTCTCCATCACCTTCAGCCCGGCGGCCGGCCTTTCGCCATCCGGCTTGTTCCGTTTCAGCGAATGCGAACCCACGACCCAGAGCCAGTCGCCGTCGCAGTCGAGGCCCTCGATATCCATCTCGCCATCCGACCCGCCGGGAAGGTCGACGAGTTGGCCCAGCGCGAAATGCCGGTGGTCGCCCCATTCGTTCTCGCCCGTTTCCGTGAGCCGGTCGACGCCGGCGGATTCATCGCAGGAGAGAAACAGGCTGTTGCCGCGCCGCGTCGCCGCCGAGAGATCCTCATGCACCGGATCGTTGAGATGCTCCACCGCCTTGTGGTGCTTGAAACGCAGCGTCAACTGGGCTTTCGGCTTGTCCGCTGGCATGATGATCTCCTGTTAATTCACGGGGATGACGCGAAACCGCGGCCCCGGGTTCCGCCGCGGGTTCCGAGGCGGCCGCATCTCCGAAGTTCGCGGTTCGTCACCGGCTCCGGCGCCGTTTCGCCCGGACCTTGACGCGCTCGACCGATGGAGCGCATCGCGAAGGATCAGTTTCCTGCCCGACCCATTGCACCGGGCCCGGGTTTCGGTTAGCTATATTTCAATATTCATAGGATTATCGAATCATGGATCAATCACAGGCTCTCATGGCCTTCGGCGCGCTCTCGCAGGATACACGCCTGTGCCTGCTCCGCATGCTGGTGGTGGCAGGCCCGGACGGGCTGGCCGCCGGCACGCTGGCCGACCGCGCGGAGGTTTCCCCGTCAAATGTCAGCTTCCATCTCAAGGAACTGGAACGCGCCGGCCTGGTCTCGACCCGGCGGGAATCGCGATCGATCATCTACCGTGCGGAGTTCGACGCGCTCATCGGCCTGATCCGGTTCCTGATGCGGGACTGCTGCTCGGGACGGCCCGAGATCTGCGCGCCGGTCCTGTTCCCGGATTGCTGCGCGCCGCGCGCGGAGGCCGCGCGATGAGCCGCTTCGAGCGGTATCTTTCGGTCTGGGTCGGGCTTTGCATCGTCGCCGGCGTCGCGCTCGGCCACCTGTTCCCGAGCTTCTTCCAGGCCGTTGGCGCGGCGGAGGTGGCGAGCGTCAACCTGCCCGTCGCGGTGCTGATCTGGCTCATGATCATCCCCATGCTGCTCCGGATCGATTTCGCGGCGCTCGGGCAGGTCGGAGCCCACTGGCGCGGCATCGGCGTCACGCTTTTCATCAACTGGGCGGTGAAGCCCTTCTCGATGGCCCTGCTCGGCTGGCTCTTCATCGGCTACCTGTTCCGTCCCTGGCTGCCCGCGGACCAGATCGAATCCTATATCGCGGGGCTCATCATCCTGGCGGCGGCGCCCTGCACGGCGATGGTCTTCGTCTGGTCGAACCTCACCCGCGGCGAGCCGCATTTCACGCTGAGCCAGGTCGCGCTCAACGACGCGATCATGGTCGTGGCCTTCGCGCCGATCGTGGCCTTCCTGCTCGGGCTCTCGGCGATCAGTGTGCCCTGGACGACGCTCGTGCTCTCGGTCGTGCTCTATATCGTCGTTCCGGTCGTCGTCGCGCAGATCCTGCGGCGCCGCCTGCTCTCGGCCGGAGGTCAGCCCGCGCTGGACAGGGTGCTCGGCAGGCTCCAGCCGGTTTCGCTCGTGGCACTGCTCGCGACCCTGATCCTGCTCTTCGGCTTCCAGGGCGAGCAGGTCATGGCGCAGCCCATGATCATCGCGCTGCTGGCCGTGCCGATCCTGATCCAGGTCTATCTCAACTCCGGCCTCGCCTATCTGCTGAACCGCGTCGCCGGCGAGCAGCACTGCGTCGCGGGCCCCTCCGCCCTGATCGGCGCGAGCAATTTCTTCGAACTGGCGGTCGCGGCGGCGATCAGCCTCTTCGGATTTCACTCGGGCGCGGCGCTCGCGACCGTGGTTGGCGTTCTGGTCGAAGTGCCGGTAATGCTCTCGGTCGTCTGGATCGTGAACCGATCAAAAGGCTGGTACGAGCGCGGAGCGCGCGTTCACCCATCCATGGAAAGGCCCGCGGAATGACCGTGACCATCTACCACAACCCCGCCTGCGGCACGTCGCGCAACACGCTCGCCATGATCGAGGGGAGCGGCGAGACCCCGATCGTGGTCGAATATCTGAAGGCCCCGCCCAGCCGGGAGCGTCTGGTCGAACTACTGGCCGCCATGGGACTGCCCGCCCGCGCCCTGCTGCGCGAGAAGGGCACGCCCTACGCCGCGCTTGGCCTCGATGATCCGAAATGGAGCGAGGAGGAGCTGATCGGCTTCATGCTGGAGCATCCGATCCTGATCAACCGGCCGATCGTCGAGAGCCCGAAGGGCACGCGGCTCTGCCGGCCCTCCGAACGCGTGCTCGACCTGCTCGACAATCCCGCGCCGGAATTCGCCAAGGAAGACGGCGAGGTGATCTTCCACCCCGGCGGCTCCGCCGAAGGCCCGACGCCGTGAGCGACGGCTTGCCGAACCTCCTGCCCTCCGCCTTCCAGCGTCCCGACCCCACGACGCTCCGCCCGGTCGAGCTGCCCCATGCGCCGCGCATCCTGCTGCTCTATGGCTCGCTGCGGTCCCGCTCCTACAGCCGTTTCCTGACGCTGGAGGCCGCGCGCCTGCTCAGCGCGATGGGGGCGGAGACCCGGGTCTTCGATCCGCGCGGGCTTCCCCTGCCGGACGACGCGCCGGCGGACCATCCGAAGGTTCAGGAGCTGCGCGAGCTCTCGGCCTGGTCGGAGGGGCAGGTCTGGTGCAGCCCAGAGCGCCATGGTGCGATGACCGGCATCCTGAAATCGCAGATCGACTGGATTCCGCTCTCCATCGGCGCGGTGCGCCCGACGCAGGGCAAGACCCTCGCGGTGACGCAGGTGAGCGGCGGCTCGCAGTCGTTCAACGCGGTCGGCCAGATGCGCATCCTCGGTCGGTGGATGCGGATGATCACGATCCCGAACCAGTCGTCGGTCGCCAGGGCCTATGAGCAGTTCGACGACGAGGGGCGCATGAAACCCTCGCCCTACTACGACCGCGTGGTGGATGTGATGGAGGAGCTGATGAAGTTCACGCTCCTCACACGGGGCATCGCGGGGCAGTTGACGGACCGCTACAGCGAGCGGAAGGAAGCGGCCGAGGCGTTGGAAGCGAGGGTCGGACTCGACGCGATCTGAGATCGCGGCCGGTCGGGCAGCGGCCCGGAACCAGAACCGCCGGACTTCAACCCTTCAGGTCCGGGCCACCCTGGCTCGGGCCGATCGGCCCCCCCTGCGCCGCGGCCGGGACCGGCTGGCGCCATCCGGCAATGGCGCATTCCTCCCCGCTTTCGTAGAAGGCGGCTGAATCGCGGCTCGTGGCCGTTCAGCCAGGACAGCCCATGGCCAGAGTCATTCTTTACTACGCCCATCCGGGGCACCGGTTCTCCCGGGCGAACCGCGCGATGTGGGCCGCCGCCGAAGCGGTCGATGGCGTCACCCGGGTCGATCTCTATGCCGAATATCCGCGTCAGAACCTCGACGTCGAGCGCGAGCAGGAACGGCTCCTGACGCATGATGTCATCGTGCTGCAGTTCCCGCTGTTCTGGTATTCGTCGCCTTCGCTGGTCAAGGAATGGATCGACCTGACGCTGGAGCGCGGCTTCGCCTATGGCAAGGGCGGCGACAAGCTCAGCGGCAAGTGGATGATGCTCGCCGTCACCGCGAGCGGGCCGCGCGAAGCCTATGCGGCCGGAGGCTATCAGCGCTACCCGTTGCGCGCGTTCCTGACCCCCTTCGAACAGACCGCGCGCCTCTCCCGGATGCGCTTCGCCGCGCCCTATGTCCTGCACGGCGCGCTCGGGACCGACCCCGGCCCGCACGCGGAAGGTTTCGCGAGGCTTCTGGCCGCGATGCGTGACGGCACCTACGATCTGGACCGCGCGGAACGCGCCGAGATCATCACGCATGACACATTGCCGCTGATCGGGGAGAGCGAACGGTGAGCATCGATTTCCTGCTGCTGGCCTTCGTCTTTCTCGCCGCGGGCGTCATCGCCGTGCCGGCGGCGGCGCGGCTCGGGCTCGGATCGGTGCTCGGCTATCTCATCGCAGGCGTCGCGATCAGCCCGCTCCTCTCGGCCCTGCGCGTCGATCTCGAGGAGATCCAGCATTTCGCCGAGTTCGGCGTCGTCATGATGCTGTTCCTCGTCGGGATGGAGCTTCGTCCGATGGCGCTCTGGGACATGCGCGGGCGGCTCATAGGGCTCGGTGGGCTTCAGGTCTCGGCGACCGCGCTCCTGGTGATGGCCGCCGCCCTCGCGCTCGGTCAGCCGTGGTCCGTGGCGCTCGGCATCGGTCTCGTCCTCGCCATGTCCTCGACCGCGATCGTGCTGCAAACGCTCGATGAGAAGGGGCTCATGGGATCGGACGGGGGGCGGGCCTCGTTCTCGGTGCTGCTGTTTCAGGACATCTCGGTCATCCCTATCATCGCGCTCGTCCCGCTGCTCGCGCTGCCGGAACTGGCCGATACCGGGGCCGGCGTGGCGACGGAGGCCGAAGGGCACGGCGCCGCCGCGGGGATCTTGCCGAGGCTGGCCGGCTGGCACGCGGCGCTCGCGACGATCGTGGCCATCGCCGGGGTGGTGGCGGGCGGCATCTATCTCACGCGGCATGTCTTCCGCTTCATCGAGACGGCGCATCTGCGGGAGCTCTTCGTCGCGGCGACGCTGCTCTTCGTCATCGGCATCGCTCTCGTCATGACGATGATCGGCCTCTCGCCGGCGCTCGGCGCCTTCATCGGCGGCGTGGTCCTCGCCAACAGCGAATACCGCCACGAGCTCGAAAGCGACATCAGCCCGTTCCGCGGCCTGCTCCTCGGCTTGTTCTTCATGACGGTCGGCGCCGCGATCAACTTCGAGTTGATGTTCGCCGATCTCGGGGCGATTCTGGCGATGACACTCGGGCTGATGGCGATCAAGGCGCTGGTGCTGTTGACTCTCGCCTGGCTCTTCCGACTCAGGGGCGCCGACCGCTGGCTCTTCGGGCTCGGGCTGGCGCAGGCCGGCGAGTTCGGCTTCGTGCTCCTCTCTCTCACGCTGGCCAATAACGTGATCCCGCGGGAGGTCGCCGAGCGCCTGTCGCTCGTCGTGGCGATGTCGATGCTGCTGACACCGCTTCTCTTCATCTTCCACGACCGGGTAATCCTGCCGCGCTTCCGCCGCGAGGAGGCGCGCGAACCGGACGCGATCGAGGAAAAGGGCGAGGTCATCATCGCGGGCCATGGCCGCTTCGGGGGCAACGTCAACCGGATGCTGCTCGCGGCGGGCTACAAGACGACGGTGCTGGACTATTCGTCGACCCAGCTCGAAGTGCTGCGCGCCTATGGGGTGCGCGCCTTCTATGGCGATGCGACGCGGCCGGATCTCCTGGAGGCCGCGGGCATCGCCGAGGCGCGGATGCTGGTGATCGCGATAGATCAGCGGGAGGCCGCCACCGAACTCGTGCGCTATGTCACCAAGACCTATCCGCGGGTCCACGTCATCGCCCGCGCACACGACGATCAACATGTCTACGAGCTCTGGGCCGCCGGCTGCCGCGACATCATCCGCGAGACCTTCGACGGCAGCGTCCGCGCCGGCCGGTCGGCCTATGAGGCGCTCGGCATGCATCCGTTCGAGGCGGAGACCCTGACCCGGGCCTTCGTCGCGGATGCGCGGATGTTCCTTCGCGAGCTGGCGCCGCTCTATGATCCGGATGTTCCGCATCACCTGAACGCGCCCTACCGCGACCGCGCCCGCGAATTGCAGGCGGAGCGCGACGCCCGGCTCGCGGCGCGCGGCACCGCCTTCGCGGCCCGCTCCGACCGGGCGTGGTCGCCGCCAACGGCGCGCGATCGGGAGGAGGCGGAACGGGCGGGACTGGATTCGGGTGGCTCGGATCTCGGGCATTCGGATCGCGGGGTCCCGGATCTCGGGGTCCCGGATCTCGGGGGCGCGGCAGGCGATCCGCGCGGCCGGGGATCGGTTCCGAACTGACGGCCGCGACGACTCCCCTCGCCGCGTCACGCGGCCGCGCTGGCGGGCAAGGCGATATCGGCGAGCGTCGAGCGGTCCAGGTCCTCCAGAAACCGCGCCTCGGCATGGCGGAGCCGCGCCTTGAGCCGGCAGCGGCCATCAATCGCGCAGAGGCCACCTCCCGACCCGAAACATTCGACCAGCGGCTGGCCCTCTTCGAGCAGCCGCACAACCTCGCCGAGCCGGATCTCCGCCGGTTCCCGGCCGAGGACCGCGCCGCCACCGCCGCCGCGCCGCGTTTCCACGAGCCCGCCGCGGGCCAGCCGTTGCATGATCTTCGCCAGATGGTTGCGCGAGAGGCCGAACTCCCGGGCAAGCTCACCCGTCGAGACCGGCTGCCCCGGCGTGCCCGCCATCCGCATCAGCATCCGGAGGCCGTAGTCGGTGAAGGATGTGAGCCGCATCGTTTCCGTGTCCGGTTGAATTGGTATTTACAATACCTATTCATCATCGTAGCTCTCAAGGCAAGCTGGAACGGGAGGCGCCGATGTCATCAGCCAGACCGAGGATCGCATCCGCGCGTCCCGACATGACGGCCGAGCTTATGGCCCGGACAGGTCTCGACGACGACATCCTGACGGCGCTCGTGCATCGCTTCTATGCGAAGGTCCGGGCGGATGCCGCACTCGGTCCGATCTTCGCCGCGCGGATTACCGACTGGGAGCCGCATCTGGAACGGATGGCGGCCTTCTGGTCCTCCGTCGCGCTGATGACCGGGCGCTACCACGGCGCGCCGGTGCCGGCGCATGCCGGCCTCCCCATTGGATGGGCGCATTTCGAGCGGTGGCTGGCGCTGTTTCGGGAAACAGCCTTCGAAGTCTGCCCGCCTCAGGGTGCCGAGCATGTGATCGAACGCGCCGAACGGATCGCGCGCTCGCTTCACATGGCGGTCGAGGACGCCAGCTCCGGCCCGGTTCCGTCACTGCGATGACGGGTCGATCGAGCCGCGAGGCTCGGAGTCCGGCCGGCGCGGAGGATCTCCGGTGAGCCGGAACCCGCCCCTCCCCGCGAGCCTCGCCGATCGCATCCGCCTCAAGCGGATATACCTCGCCGCCCATGCCTCCGACGGCAAGCGCGTGCTCGTCGACCGCCTCTGGCCGCGTGGCATGTCGAAGGACCGCGCCCGCCTCCACGACTGGAACAAGACCGTCGCCCCGAGCCAGGAGTTGCGCGTCTGGTTCCACGCGGACCGGGAACGCTGGGAGGAGTTCCGGGCGCGATACGTGAAGGAACTCGAGGCCAGGGGCGAGGCGATCCGGGGGCTCGCCGATCTCGCGCGGGACGATATCGTCACGCTGGTCACCGCGGCGAAGGACGCGGACCATAACCACGCCGTCGTGCTGCGCGACCATCTCCGTGCCTGGATCGGGGCGCGAGAGGCCGGGAAACCATGAGGGATTGCTTCCGGCACCGCCGCCGGGACCTCTCGCGCGGAGGCTACGCCGGTCTCACAGAAGGTCCCTCGGATCGCGTCCGGGCCGGGACTTGTAGGCCGGCAAGGTCCAGCCGAACCGG
Source organism: Amaricoccus sp. W119 (assembly GCF_047275745.1). Taxonomy (NCBI): domain Bacteria; kingdom Pseudomonadati; phylum Pseudomonadota; class Alphaproteobacteria; order Rhodobacterales; family Paracoccaceae; genus Amaricoccus; species Amaricoccus sp. W119. The sequence goes on from NZ_JBKQWU010000003.1 coordinate 138,506, forward strand.
AGCGCCCCGCCCCGGACACCCAGCGCGACGATGAAGGCGACCGCCGCCGCGAGCGACTGCGGCTGGTCCGAGGCCCGGGCGGCCACGAACACGACCGAGCCCGCCATGGCCGCGGCGACATAGATCTCCTGCCGCATCAGGACCGAGGGTTCGCTGGCCAGCACGTCGCGGATGATGCCGCCGAGCGTGCCGGTGATCATGCCCATGATCACGCCGACGACCGGCGACCCGGTGATCACGAGCCCCTTGTAGGCGCCGAAGACGGCGTAGGCCGACAGGGCCACCGCGTCGAGCCAGACCAGTGTCCGGTATCTCGATTCGATGCGATGCGCCGTGCAGTAGACCACGACCGCCGTGACCGCGCAGACCAGGATGTAGACATGCCGCTCGACCCAGAAGACCGGAACGCCGAGGATCAGGTCGCGCACGGTCCCGCCGCCGGTCCCGGTGATGGCTGCGAGGAACATGAAGCCGATAACGTCGAGCTGCTTTCGCGAGGCGGCGAGCGCCCCCGAAGCCGCGAAGAGCGCGACGCCCGCGTAATCCAGAACTTCGATCGGGCTCATCGCAGTCTCCTCTTCCTGTCGAGCGCGGCGCCCGGCACGCGGACAAGGGTCCGCGCCGGACCGATCCGCCCCGTCGCGCCCCGCGCATAGCGTCTTTCGACCGGCCCCGCCCAGCCCCATTCTGGACCGCGGTCGCCGCGACCCGATGCTGGCCGCGGCCTCCGGAAGCGCGGCAACTCCCGAGGTCCGGGTAACGGCGGTGAAACGGAGCGTGTTGCCGTGACCGCGGCCAAAGAAGTCTCGGCGATCGGGGCGCGGCGAGAGCGAAAACACCTCGCGACTCGGACGTCGGCGTCGCATACCGCGTCCAAAGCACTCATGTCGTTGCCCGCCCCGTTCCCGCTATGGGTTTGTAAAATTGCGCCAAGACCTGAGGATCAGCCCATGACACAGATTCACGACCTTCCGGGGCACCTGATCCGCCGCGCGCACCAGACCTCCGTCGCAGTCTTCACGGCGGAGACGCGGGCCGCGGGCTTCGACCTGACACCGGTGCAATACGGCGCGCTGGCCACGCTGATGGACCATCCTGGCATCGATCAGGCCACGCTCGCGGGGCTGATCGCGCATGACCGGGCTACGATCGGGGGAGTCGTGCTTCGCCTGGAGAGCCGGGGCTACATCGAACGCAAGGTGCGCGAAGACGACCGCCGCGCGCGCATCCTGACCCCGACGCCGCGCGGTCAGGCCTTGTACCAGGCCATGAGGCCCGCCATCCTGGCCGCGCAGGAGCGTATCCTCGCCGGACTGGACGGGAACGAGCGCGAGCCCTTCATGCGGGCGCTGCGGAAGCTCGCTGAGTCCGGGAACGGCCTCAGCCACGCGCCTGGCGATCGCGTCGGCGGGTCGTCTGAATAAGCCGCCATGCGCGGCGAACGTACCGGCACGCGGCATCTCGCGGTCTCGGCTCCGAGGCCACGGCGAAGACCGTCTCCCCGGACTATTGCCCCCGCCGCGCCGCCGCGAAATGCGCCAGTCGGTCAGCAGGGGCTTTCTGGAGTGCCGCCGGCTGCAGGCCCTTTCAACCTGGGCGCCCAGCGCCGGGCGGCTTGCCAGCTTGCCAGCTTGCCAGCTTGCCAGCTTGCCAGCTTGCCAGAAGGCGCAGCACATCCGCCATCAGCCGGTAAAGCGTCCCGAGGCGAGCCAGTCGCGGCCGTGGCGATCACCACTTCGAGCCGGCCGAGGCGCTGGATTCGCCCCCCGCCGATCCTCAGGAGCAACCAGCTCGATCGGATTCAGCGTAGCGGACGGTCCACCGTAGCGCGAACTCGCTCCGCCCCCTCAGAAATCGAGATTCGCCACGCTGAGCGCGTTGGTCTGGATGAACTCGCGACGGGGCTCCACCTCGTCGCCCATCAGCTTGGTGAAGACCTCGTCCGCTTCCTCGCGATGCTCGATACGCACCTGCAGGAGCGTCCGTGCCTCCGGGTCGAGCGTGGTTTCCCAGAGCTGTTCCGGGTTCATCTCGCCGAGACCCTTGTAGCGCTGCAGGCTGAGCCCCTTCTCGCCCTCGCGCATCACCGCGTCGAGCAATTCCGAGGGGGCGTGGATCTCCTGGCTCTTGTCCTTGCGGATCAGTTCGGCCGGGGCGCCGTAGACCTCGGCCAGCGCCTCACTCAGCGCCGCGAGCCGGCGTGCCTCGGCGGAGCGGAGCGCCGCGCCGTCGATGATGCGCGTCTCCTCGACGCCACGCAGCACGCGCCAGAGCCGGATGCCCGCGTCCTGCGTCGGGCGCCCCTGCCAGCCGCGCGCGTATTCGGGCGCGATCATGTCGAGCCGCGCCGCGACCCGGTCCGCCGTGCCCTGCGGGTCGTCATCGAGCACGCCGCGCGCCAGCGCGCCGGCGATCGCCGCCTGTTCCAGCACGTGGCGCGAGTAATGCGTCGGGAAGCTGTTCAGCGCCGCGCGGACCGCCCGCGCCTCCTCCACCACCCGCGCGAGATCGGCGCCCGCGAGCACGGAGCCGTCGCCGAGTCTCAGGCTCGCACCATCGAGCCCCTGCTCGATCAGATAGGAATCGAGCGCCGGCTGATCCTTCAGATAGACCTCCGAGCGCCCCCGCGTCACCTTGAAGAGCGGCGGCTGGGCAATGTAGAGATGCCCCGCCTCGATCAGGGGCGCCATCTGCCGGAAGAAGAACGTGAGCAGCAGCGTGCGGATATGCGCGCCGTCCACATCCGCGTCGGTCATGATGATGATCTTGTGGTAGCGGAGCTTGCCGAGATCGAATTCGTCGCGCCCGATCCCGGTGCCGAGCGCGGTGATGAGCGTGCCGATCGCCTCGGAGGACAGCATCCGGTCGAAACGTGCGCGCTCGATGTTGAGGATCTTGCCCCGAAGCGGCAGCACCGCCTGGTTCGCCCGGTGCCGGCCCTGTTTCGCCGAGCCGCCGGCCGAGTCACCCTCGACGATGAAAAGCTCCGCCTTCGCGGGGTCCTTCTCCTGGCAGTCGGCGAGCTTGCCGGGCAGGTTCGCGACATCCATCGCCGTCTTGCGCCGCGTCAGGTCGCGGGCCTTGCGCGCCGCCTCCCGGGCGACGGCGGCTTCGACGATCTTGCCGACGACGATCCGCGCCTCGGCCGGGTTCTCCTCGAACCATTCGGCCAGCCGCTCGTTCAGGAGGCTCTCGACCGCGGGGCGCACCTCGGAGGAGACGAGCTTGTCCTTGGTCTGGCTGGAGAATTTCGGGTCCGGCACCTTGACCGAGAGAACGCAGGTCAGCCCCTCGCGCGCGTCGTCGCCCGAGAGCGTCACCTTCTCCTTGCGGGCGATCCCGCTGGAGCCAGCGTAATTGTTGATCGTCCGCGTCAAGGCACCCCGGAAGGCCGCGAGATGCGTGCCGCCGTCACGCTGCGGGATGTTGTTGGTGAAGGGCAGGACGTTCTCGTGGTAGCTGTCGTTCCACCACATCGCGACCTCGATCCCGATGCCGTCGCGCTCGCCCGAGACATAGACCGGGTCCTTGATCAGCGGCGTCTTCGAGCGGTCGAGATAGCGCACGAACTCGCGGACGCCGCCGTCGTAATGCAGATCGACTTTGCGCTCCTCGGCATGGCGCTCGTCGCGCAGGCGGATGCGGACGCCGGAATTGAGGAAGGCGAGCTCGCGCAGCCGGTGTTCCAGGGTCGCGAAGGAATAATCGAGGTTCTTGAACGTGTCGGTCGAGCCGAGGAAGCGCACCTCGGTCCCCTTGCGCTCGCCCGCCGGGCCGACGCGGCGCAGGTGCTCGACCGTGTCGCCACGCTCGAACCGTGCGTAATGCTCGTGGCCCTCGCGCCAGATCCTGAGTTCCAGCCAGTCTGAGAGCGCGTTCACCACCGAGACGCCGACGCCGTGCAGACCGCCCGAAACCTTGTAGCTGTTCTGGTCGAATTTGCCGCCGGCGTGGAGCTGGGTCATGATGACCTCGGCGGCCGAGACGCCTTCGCCCTCGTGAATGCCGACGGGGATGCCGCGGCCGTTGTCGTAGACGCTGACCGAATTGTCGGCGTGCAGCGTGACGGTGACCTCGGTCGCATGACCGGCGAGAGCCTCGTCGATGCCGTTGTCGACGACCTCGTAGACCATGTGATGCAGGCCCGAGCCGTCATCGGTATCGCCGATATACATCCCCGGCCGCTTGCGGACGGCCTCCAGCCCTTTGAGAACCTTGATGGAATCGGCGTCGTAAGTCTCGGGGACGCGGGCGGCTTCGGCCATGCTGTCGGGAGTCCTTGGTTATGGTGTCACAATTTAGCCATTGCCGACCGAAATGTCACCCTCGGCGGGCCGCGAAATCGCCGATTTTCCGTCCCAGACCAGCCTGTTAACGCCTTTCGCACCCGGACCCTCCGGTACCGGCCGCCTTCCTCAGCCGCCCGCCGCCGGCAGTGTGAGCGTGCCGTCCGCGCCGAGGTTCCAGAACGGGTTCATCGCGAGTTCCCAGACATGGCCGTCGGGATCGGCGAAATACCCGGAATAGCCGCCCCAGAACACCTTCTCGGGCCGCTTCAACTCCGTGGCCCCGGCGGAGAGCGCGAGGTCGAAAGCCGCGTCGACCTCGGCCTCGGTCGCGAGATTGCGCGCGAGCGTGATGGCGCCCGTGCCGAGGCCCGAGCGTTCCGCCCTCATGTCCTCAGCGAGATCGTCGATCCCGAAGAGCGCCAGCACCTGGCCGGCGACTTGGATGAAGACCACACCCTCGGGCGCCTGGGCGGCTTCCCAGCCCAGCGCCGCGTAGAAGGCGCGGGATCGCTCGAGATCGGCGACGCCGAGCGTGATGAGGCTGATCGATTTCGGAAACATGCTCCGTCCTCCGTGGGTCGGCTGATCCGCGCAGCCTGTCGGCGGGGCGGCGAGCCGTCAAGGATCGGCGGTGCATCGCCCGGCCCGCGGGTCGCCCCAGCCTAGAGATCGTCCGGTCGGCGGATCATGGAGCCGTCCGGCCCGTCTTCGACCCGCAGCCGCTCGCCATCAAGCCCTTCGAAAAGCTCGGACCCCGTGCCGGTGAGAAACGCCTGCGCGCCGAGGTTCGAGATCGCCGTGTAGAGCGCCCGCCTCCGATCCGCGTCGAGGTGTGCCGCGACCTCGTCGAGCAGCAGCGGCGGCGCCGCGCCGAAATCCCGCGCCACCGCCCAGGCGTTGGCGAGCACGACGCCGATCAGAAGCGCCTTCTGCTCGCCGGTCGAGCAGAGACGCGCCTCGACACCCTTCGCCGCGTAGACGGCGCCGAGGTCGTCCCGGTGCGGGCCGAGCGTGGTGCGCCCGGCCGCGAGATCGCGCGGCCGGTTCTCACGCAGCGCGTCGCGAAGCCCTTCCGCGTCGCGCGGCCCCTCCGCGAGCAGGGACAACTCGCCTCGGGGAAACCCCGGCGTCGCGGGCGCCTCGGCGAGCCGCGCCAGCGCCCGGCGCCGCGCGGTGTCGATCCGCGCACCCTCCTCGGCGAGCCGCGCTTCGAGCGCGTCGTACCAGGCGGCGTCCCGGGACTCGTCGCGCAGGAGCCGGTTGCGCTCCCGTAAGGCCCGGTCATAGGCGAGCGCGGCCTGAGCATGGTCGGGAACGAGGCTGAGCGTCACGCGGTCGAGAAAGCGCCGCCGCTCCGCCGCGACTTCCATCCAGAGCCGATCCATCGCCGGGGTGAGCCAGAGAACCCGGGCCACCCCGCCGAGCGCCGACTGCGCCGCGACCTTGCCATCGATCTCCACCCGCCGGCCCGCGCCCCCCTCGCTCCAGGTGGCGATCTCATGGGCGCCGCCCGGCCCGTCGAGCCGGGCCGTGACCTTCCAGCCGATCCGCTCGGGCAGGCGGGCCAGTTCCTCCGCCGCCGCGCCGCGCAGGCCGCGACCGGGCGAGAGGAGCGAGATCGCCTCGATGAGATTGGTCTTGCCCGCCCCGTTCGGCCCGAAGATCGCGACGGGGGCGCCCGAGAAGGCGAGCGCCGCCGCCGCGTGGGAGCGGAAATGCGAGAGCGTCAGGCGGCGGAGGATCAGCCGGCCGGGACGGGCCCCATCTTTCGCCCGGTCTCTCACCCCGCCTTTCGCCGCGTTCTCCGCCGCGTCGCCCAGCCCGTCCGCTGGCGTCACACCCGCATCGGCATCACGACATAGACGGCCGATTCGTCATTGCCCTCGCGCATCAGCGTCGGATCGCCTGACGAGTTGAACAGGAAGACCGCGTTCTCCCGGTCCACCTGACCCGCGATCTCGAGCAGGTATTTCGCGTTGAAGCCGATCTCCAGTCGCTCGTCGGCATAGGCGACCGCGAGTTCCTCGTCCGCCGCGCCCGAATCGGGGGCGTTGACCGAGAGGACCAGCCGGTCCTCCTCGATCGCCATCTTCACCGCCCGCGACCGCTCGGAGCTTACCGTCGCGACACGATCAACGGCCTGCGCGAATTCGGCCGCGTCCACCTCGAGCCGGCGCGCGTTGTTGGTCGGGATCACGCGGGAATAGTCGGGGAAGGTGCCGTCGATCACCTTGGAGGTCAGCGTCACCTCCGGCGTCGCGAAGCGCACCTTGGTCTCGCTGACCGAAACCGCGATCGTCGCCTCGTCGTCGTCGAGCAGCTTGCGAAGTTCGCCCACCGTCTTGCGCGGCACGATCACGCCGGGGATGCGCTCCGCCCCCTCGGGCAGCGGCGCGTCGATGCGGGCGAGCCGGTGCCCGTCGGTCGCCACGCAGCGCAGCACCGGCCCCTCGGTCGAGGTCGCCGCGTGCATGTAGACGCCGTTGAGATAATAGCGCGTCTCCTCGGTCGAGATCGCGAATTTCGCCTTGTCGAACAACCGGCGCAGCACCGGCGCGGGGCAGGAGAAGTCGCAATCGTATTCCGCGCTGGCCATGATCGGGAAATCCTCGCGCGGCAGCGTCTGGAGCGAGAAATGCGACCGCCCCGCCCGCACTTCGAGCCGGCCGGCGGAGGGATCGTCGGCCAGTTCCACCATCGCGCCGTCGGGAAGCTTGCGGACGATCTCATGCAGCGTATGCGCGGAAACCGTGGTGGCGCCCGCGTTCACGACCATGGCGCGCGCCTTGTCGATCACCTCGATGTCGAGATCGGTGGCGCGGAAGCTGACCTGATCGCCCTCCGCCTCGATCAGCACATTGCCGAGAATCGGGATCGTGTTGCGCCGCTCAACCACAGATTGCGCGCGATTCATGGCCCGGAGCAGGGCACCGCGCTCCATGCTGAGTTTCATGCCTGTTCCCCCTGCTCCCGTCCGCCCGGACCGGGGCGGGGAGGCGACACTAGCGGATCGTGCGCGGACTGCAAGGGCAAGCTTGCTCGGCGCACGGGTGACGCGCGGAGTGGACTTCGGCCTGTCCTCCCACGATCCGTCCAGGCGGTGCATGGCTCGGCCTCGGCCGCCTTCCTCCCACCCGCGATCCCGGGTCGGTCGGACCACGGTCCGCCGCCATTGGTCTCCGCTTACGCTTCCAGCATCCGGCGGAGAAGCTCCACGTCCTCGGCGATCTGGTTGTCGGTCTTCTTCAGCTCTTCGATCTTGCGAACGGCGTGGATCACCGTGGTGTGGTCCCTGCCGCCGAAACGGCGGCCGATCTCCGGCAGGCTCTTCGAGGTCAGCGTCTTGGCGAGATACATCGCCACCTGACGCGGCCGCGCGACCTGGCGCGCCCGGCGGGCGGAGAGCAGGTCGGACATCCTCAGGTTGTAATGATCCGCCACCTTCCGGATGATCTCGTCGATCGTGACCTTGCGCTCGGAGGCCCGCAGCACATCCGCGAGGCATTCCTGCGTCATGTCGAGATTGATCTCGCGGCCTACCAGCCCCGCGAAGGCGAAGAGCCGGGTCAGCGCGCCTTCGAGCACGCGGACATTCGACGAGATCCGGTGCGCGAGGAACTCCATCACCCCCGCGCCCACGACGACACCGGGATGCGCCTGCATCTGTGCCTCGGCCTTCGCCTGGAGGATGCCGAGCCGAAGCTCGTAATCGGTCGGGTGCAGGTCCACGACGAGACCCCACTGGAGCCGAGACTTGATGCGCTCCTCGAGCCCGTCGATCTCGCCCGGCGCGCGGTCGGCGGAGATGATGATCTGCTTCTGCTGGTCGATGAGCGCGTTGAAGGTGTGGAAGAACTCGTCCTGGGTCGAATCCTTGCCGGCGATGAACTGCACGTCGTCCACCATCAGCATGTCGACCGAGCGGAACATCTCCTTGAACCCATGCATCTCCTTGAAGCGAAGCGCCGAGACGAAACGGTACATGAACTGTTCCGCCGAGAGATAGAGCACCTTCGCATCGGGCGTGTTGTGGCGCACCTCCCAGGCGATCGCATGCATGAGATGCGTCTTGCCGAGACCGACGCCGCCATAAAGGAAGAGCGGATTGAAGGCGACCTCGCCGCCATCGGCAACGCGGCGCGCGGCGGCATGGGCGAGTTCGTTCGGCTTGCCGACCACGAAATTGTCGAAGGTGAAACGGCCGTCGAGCGGCGCCTGCGGCAAATCGACGTCAGCGGGCATGACGGGCCCCTCGGATCTGGAACGGAGAACGGCGGGCGCCCCGGGCGTCTCGCCGGGCGCCGCGGATGGCTCCGCGTCGCCCGGGATTCCGCGCGCTGGGTCCGGGTCGGCGGCCGGGTCGCTGGATGCGATCCCACCGGGCTTTCCGCCGCGCACGATCCCGGGACGGGGGGACCGCGGACGATATGGCCCCGAGGTGGATGCCGGCGAGGACCCCGACGGGGGCGCGACCGGGGCCGCGGAAAGCGGTCCGGAGGGCGGTCCGGGATCGTTCGAGCAGACCGCGACCGTGAACTCGAGCCTGCTCACGGGGACCTGTTCCTTGGCGAGCAGGTGGCGGATCGCCTCGCCGTAGTTGCGCTGCACCCAGGTGCCGATGAAGGTATTGGGCGCGGAGATGCGGACGATCCCGTGATCGGCGCCGACGAAGGCGAGGGGGTCGATCCAGTTCTGATAGGCGTCCTTTCCGATCTGGCTCTTCAGATGGCCACGCACACGCGACCACGCCCCAGAACTGGCATCCGGCATGTCATTCATCATCAGGCTGCTTCGTGGGATACGGCTTGGCGGAAAACGCGGGCGGCTGGGTGGTCGGACAGGCGGTCGGACGGGCCGTCTCGCTGATCCCGGCTGGCCGCGCGCACTCTGTTCGAACTCTCACAAGAACGCATGCCCATTCCCTCCGCGAGGCTTATCATTCTTACCGCCGCCAACATCAGCCGTGAATAGCTCCAGAACGATCAGGCCGCCGGCCAGTTACGCACAGTCTCTCCACCCCTTCACGACCGGCTATTCTTTCGTTCCACAACATAAGCCACTCGACTGTTCGGGCGGCGGGCCAGAACGTCGGCGGCGGGTTCAGGATAGCACGAAGGGCAGGAGTCAGATTCGTCACACTGTGGTTAACCATACCCAAGAGCCCCGAAACGGACAACCGGACCGAAGGAGGAACATCTCCGAATTCCCCCGGACGCCTCCCGGGCGCCTCCCGCACCACTCGGGGCTCGTGCCCGCGCAAAGAAAAACGCGCCCGAATCGGGCGCGTCGAAACGGTCCAGGGACCGCGGTTCAGGCTGTCAGGCGCTCAGGGCCTTCACACGGCCAGCGAGGCGCGAGACCTTCCGCGAGGCGGTGTTCTTGTGCGTCACGCCCTTGCTGACGCCCCGCATGATCTCGGGCTGCGCGGCGCGCAGCGCCTCGGTCGCGGCCGCGCCGTCGCCCGAGGCGATGGCTTCCTCGACCTTCCGGATGAAGGTGCGGATGCGCGAACGGCGCGCCTTGTTGACTTCCGTGCGACGCTCGGTCTGGCGCGCGCGCTTCTTGGAGGACGGCGAATTTGCCATATATGAGGTCCGTTTGTCAGTCGTGAATGGATCAGGGCGCGTCTCTATCGCCGGGCCCGCCCGAAGTCAACCGCCTATCGGGACATATCGGGCCGACGCCCGCGGTTCGGGCGGGTCTTCCGGCGCCGCTTCCCGGCCGGCGGGGCTGCCAGGATCTACCGTCCTTGGAATCTCGGCTCGCGCTTTTCGAGGAAGGCCGCCATGCCCTCCTTCTGATCCGCCGTCGAGAACAGCGCCTGGAACATCCGCCGCTCGAAGATGAGGCCCTCGCGCAGGCTCGACTCGGTCGCGCGCGCCACCGCCTCCTTCGCGGCCTTGATCGCGAGCGGCGGTTTCGACGCGATCGTCCGTGCGACCGCCCCGGCCTCGGCGAGCAGTTCGTCCGCCGGGACCACCCGACTCACGAGCCCGGACCGCTCGGCCTCCTCCGCCCCGATGAGGCGGCCCGTCAGCACCATCTCCATCGCCTTCGACTGCCCGACCAGCCGGGGCAGCCGCTGCGTGCCGCCGAGGCCCGGAATGACCCCGAGATTGACTTCCGGCTGGCCGAATTTCGCCGTATCGGCGGCGAGGATGAAATCGCAGAGCATCGCCAGTTCGCAGCCCCCGCCAAGACAGTAGCCCGCGACCGCCGCGATGATGGGCTTGCGGCAGCGCAGGATCGCTTCGGAGGAGGCGGTGAACATGTCCTCACCGAAGGCGTCGACGAAGGTGCGTCCCGACATCTCGCGGATATCCGCCCCGGCGGCGAAGGCCTTCTCCGATCCCGTGACGACGATCGCGCCGACCGCCGGATCGGAATCCGCCGCGCCGACCGCCTCGGCGAGTTCGGCGAGAAGCGCCGCGTTCAGCGCGTTCAGCGCCTCGGGGCGGTTGAGCCGGATCGTCGTGACCCGGTCCTCGGTCGAGACCAGAAGCGTCTTGTAGTCCACGGGCGGTTCCTTCTTCGCAGGCGCGCCAAGATGGCGTGGGCCCGGGCGGGGATCAAGCGCGCATCAGACCGGACTCCGCTCCGGCTGGCAGCCGGGGCAGAAGAAGCTGGACCGCCCGGACTGGACGATCCGCGCGATCTCCTGCCCGCAGCGGGCGCAGGGCTCGCCCTCCCGGCCGTAGACGGCGAAGGAATGCTGGAAATAGCCAAGCTCGCCGTCGGCCTGTCGGTAGTCGCGGAGCGAGGACCCGCCCGCGGCGATCGCGTCGATGAGGACCTCGCGGATGGCCAGCGTCAGCGCGGCGATATCCGCTTCGCCGAGATCCGCCGCGCGCGTCGCCGGGTTGATGCCGGCCCGCCAGAGCGCCTCGCAGACGTAGATGTTGCCGAGCCCCGCCACGTTCCTCTGGTCGAGAAGCGCCGCCTTGACCGGCGTCCGCCGGCCCGCGAGCCTCGCCGCGAGGTGGAGAGCGTCGAAGGCGTTGCCGAGCGGTTCCGGCCCGAGCCCCGCGAGCAGGCGGTGCGTCTCGATCGCGGCGGTCGGCCAGAGGTCCATCGCCCCGAACCGCCGCGCGTCGTTCATCGTGACCCGGGCACCGCCTTCGAGGTCGAGGACGACATGATCATGCGGCATCGGCGCCGGATGGGCGTGATGGAACACCCCCACCGTCTCGCGACTTTCCCCGCCCGAGACGAGGAGCCGGCCCGACATGCCGAGATGGACGATCAGCGTCTCGCCCCGGTCGAGCCCGATCAGCAGGTATTTCGACCGCCGCCCGAGCCCCAGAACCCTGGCGCCGGTCAGCCGTGCGCCCATGCGCTCGGGGAAGGGCCATCGCAGGTCCGGCCGCCGGATATCCGCGCGGAGGATCACGCGGCCGGTCATCACCGGCTCGAGGCCCCCGCGGACCGTCTCGACCTCGGGCAGTTCGGGCAAGGCTCTCCTCCGGCCGTCTCGATCCCGCGCGCCTTGTCTCCGCGCGCCGGCACCATATAAGCAGGGGCGCCATCGACAGAAAGGCCCCGGCGATGACCGATCCCGACCCCCGCGCCAGTTCCACGCATTTCGGCTTCGAGACGATTCCGGAGGCGGAGAAGGCGCGGCGCGTGCATGGCGTCTTCACTTCGGTCGCGTCGAAATACGACATAATGAACGATGCGATGAGCCTCGGCATCCACCGGCTCTGGAAGGATGCGATGCTCGACTGGCTGGCGCCGCGGCCGGGAACGCGGCTCCTCGATGTCGCGGGCGGCACCGGGGACATCGCCTTCCGCTATCTCGACCGGGTGAAGGGCGCGGCGCATGTCACCGTGCTCGACATGACCGAGTCGATGCTGGTCGAGGGCCGCGGCCGCGCGGAGGCGACGAAATTCGCCGACCGGCTCGACTGGGTGACGGGCGACGCGATGGCCCTTCCCTTCCGCGACGCGAGTTTCGACACCTACACGATTTCCTTCGGCATCCGGAACGTGACCCGGGTCGAGGAGGCGTTGAGCGAGGCCTTCCGCGTGCTCCGCCCCGGCGGGCGGCTCATGGTGCTCGAATTCTCCCGTGTGCCGAACGACGTGCTGCGCTGGCTCTACGACCGCTACTCGTTCAACATGATCCCGAGAATGGGTCAGGTGATCACGGGCGATCGGGACAGCTACCAGTACCTCGTCGAATCGATCCGCCGCTTCCCGCCGCAGGAGCGTTTCGCCGAGATGATCCGCGCGGCCGGCTTCGACCTCGTGAAATACCGCGATCTCTCGATGGGGATCGCGGCGCTGCATTCCGGCTGGAAGGTCTGAATGCGCGGCCCGCACAATATCTGGCGGCTGATCCGGACCGGCGCGACCTTCGAGCGGACCGGGGCGATGGAAACCGCGCTCGAAGCCCTCGACGCGCCGACGCCGCTCCGGGTCGCCGCGCGCGTGCTCGGCCGGCCGTTCCAGTTCCTCGGCCACGCGGGCGATCCGTCGCAGCCGCCGGTCGTGCGCGCGCTGACGGCGCTCGGCCCCGCCTACATCAAGTTCGGCCAGCTCATGTCCACCCGGCCCGATATCGTGGGCCCCGAACTCGCGGACCAGCTCAAGGTCCTGCAGGACAAGCTGCCCGCCTTCTCCGACGCGGAGGCGCGCGCCGCGATCTCGCGCGAACTCGGCGTCGATCCCGACGCGCTCTTCTCCGAATTCGGCGCGCCCGTCGCCGCCGCCTCGCTCGCCCAGGTGCACCGCGCCAGGCTTCGCGACGGCGGACGCTCGGTCGCAATCAAGGTTCTGCGCCCGGGGATCGAGCGCGCCTTCCTGCGCGACGTGGACGCCTTCTATCTCGCGGCCTGGATCATCGAGAATCTCGCCCCTTTCAGCCGCCGCCTGCGGCCGCGCGCGGTGATCGAGCATTTCGAGGGCGTGGTCCGGGGCGAGCTTGATCTCCGCATGGAAGCGGCGGCGGCGGCGGAGTTCCGCGCGACGACCGAGGAGGATACCGGCTTCCGCGTCCCGAGCGTGATCTGGCAGGCCTCGGGCCGCCGGGTCATGACGCTCGAATGGGTCTCGGGGATCAACCTCGGCGATCTCGAGGCGCTCCGGGCGAGCGGGGTCAACATGACCGATCTCTCGCACCGGGTGATCCAGACCTTCCTCACCCATGCGCTGCGCGACGGGTTCTTCCACGCCGACATGCATCAGGGCAATCTGAAGCTCGGCCCCGACGGCGCGCTGGTGGCGCTCGACTTCGGCATCATGGGCCGGATCGACGCCTATACCCGCCGCGTCTACGCCGAGATCCTGCACGGCTTCCTGCTGCGCGACTATACCCGCGTGGCCGAGGTGCATTTCGAGGCCGGCTATGTGCCGAGCGACCGCGACATGTCCGAATTCGCCCAGGCGCTGCGCGCGGTCGGCGAGCCGATCTTCGGTCAGGACGCGACGCATATCTCGATGGCCCGGCTGCTCGCCCATCTCTTCGAAGTGACCGAGCGCTTCGGCATGGAGACGCGGACCGAGCTCATCCTGCTCCAGCGCACCATGGTGGTGGTCGAAGGGGTCGCGCGCAGTCTCGACCCGGCGATGAACATGTGGGAAACCGCGCGGCCGGTCGTCACCGATTACATCGCCGAGAACATCAGCCCGCTTGCGACCGCGCGCGACCTCGCCTCGGCGCTCCGCGTGCTGACCCGCTTCGGCCCGCGCCTGCCCCAGCTCGCCGAGGCGGCGCTCATTCGCGCGAGTTCGGAGGCCGCGGTGCGTCCCCGCCGCGTGATCCCGGGCTGGCTCTACGGCCTCGGCGGCCTCGTGGTCGGCGGGGCGCTGGTCGCGCTCGGCGGCTTGCTCTGAGGCGGCCGGGGAACGCGCGCCCGGCGCGTCGATGCGACAAAACGGGCGCCCTGCCCTGTACTCTGGCCATCAGAGACCCGATATCGCTCTGATAGGCACCCGGGCGGCGGCGCCGCCCGCAAAGCAGCGGAGGTCCCGTGAGCGAAACCAACGCGATGCCCACATCGTCGTCGTCCGAGTCGTCGTCGGTGTCCTATTTCAAATGGGCCTTCATCGTGACCGCCCTCGGGCTTGTCCTCGGCGGCGTCGTCGGATGGGTCTATACCGGGACGGTCACGGGGACCTTCTCGATCTTCTTCATCTGCGCGGTCCTCGCGATCCTCGAGATCTCGCTCTCCTTCGACAACGCCGTCGTCAATGCGAACAAGCTGAAGACGATGACGCCGAAATGGCAGCGGCGCTTCCTGACCTGGGGCATCCTGATCGCGGTCTTCGGCATGCGCATCGTCTTCCCGCTCGCGATCGTCGTCGTCGCCGCCGGGATCGGTCCCATCGCGGCGCTCGACCTCGCGATCTACCGGCCGCGCGAATACGCCGAGATCATGCGCGAGGCGCATCTCGGCATCGCCGCCTTCGGGGGCAGCTTCCTGATGATGGTCGCGCTCACCTACTTCTTCGACAAGGAGAAGAACGTGCACTGGGTGAAGCCCGTCGAGCGCTGGCTGAGCCGCGCCGCCGACATGCGCGGCATCGAGATCGCCTTCGTCCTCCTGATGATCATCCTCTTCACGACCCTGCTCGGGCCGGAGGACGGGGCGGCGTTCATGACGGCGGCCGTGTGGGGGCTCGTGACCTTCCTCGTCGTCGATGTCGCGCGGAACATGCTCGACCGCGCCAACCGGTCGAGGAACGCGGCGGCGCGGGGCGGGCTCGGCGCGTTCCTCTATCTCGAAGTGCTCGACGCGAGCTTTTCCTTCGATGGCGTGATCGGCGCCTTCGCGCTGACCTCGAACATCTTCATCATCGCGATCGGCCTCGGCATCGGGGCGATGTACGTGCGCTCCATGACGATCATGCTGGTCGAGAAGGGCACGCTCGCCGAATACCGCTATCTCGAACACGGCGCCTTCTACGCGATCTTCATCCTCGGTATCATCATGTACTGCCAGACGATGATGCATATCCCCGAGGTCGTCACCGGCCTCGGCGGCGCGCTCCTGATCGGCGTCGCGCTCCTGTCCTCGATCCGCTACAATCGCGCCAAGGCCAATGGCCGCGACGCGGGGAAGTCGAGATGAGCACGAAAGGGCCGAAACCTGATCCCGAGGGCGGACCGGCTCTCCTGTCGGGCGGCAATCCCCAGATTCCGAAAGGCGAGGGCAACGCCCCGGTTCAGGCCTATATCGCCGCGATGCCCGGATGGAAGCGTGACGTGGGCGAGAAGCTCGACGCGCTGATCGAAGCCGCCGTCCCCGAGGTCCACAAGGCCGTCAAGTGGAACACGCCCTTCTACGGTCTCGAAGGCGAGGGCTGGTTCATCTCCTACCACTGCTTCACGAAATACGTGAAGGTCACGTTCTTCCAGGGCGCGAGCCTCGACCCGGTGCCGCCGGAGACATCGAAATACCCCGCCGTGCGCTATTTCCACATCCACGAGGATGAGCCGATCGACGAGGAAACGTTCGGGAACTGGGCGGCGCAGGCCAGCGAACTCCCCGGCGAGCGGCTCTGAGATTAGGCGCAGACTAACTCATCTGAAAGCAAATTCTATTTTATCAAATCAACGCCACGCCGCAATGTGGTGAAAGTCGCCGGATCGGACAAATGCCTTCGGGGTCTCGCCCGCATCCCGGCCAGGATCACATGCCGAAGGCCGCCGCGTCCGTCGCGGTATCGCGCCTCTCGTTTCGCGGAGAAAGCCCATGACCCGGATGGATGCCATCGACCCGATCGCCGAACTGAAGGCCACCGCCGCCCGCCCGTTCACGCAGGCCATGGCGATGCCGCCGGCGCTCTATACCTCCGAGGCGGTCTGCGCCGCCGAGAAGGAGCGGATCTTCGCCCGCGACTGGATCTGCGTCGGCCGCGCCTCTCGGCTCGCGAAGCCGGGCGAGTACATGACCTATGATCTCGCCGGTCAGCCGGTCATCGTGCTCCGCGACAACGACGGCGAGATCCGGGCGATGTCGAACGTCTGCCTGCACCGGATGTCCACGCTCCTGACCGGATCGGGCCGCCGCAAGGTCATCACCTGCCCCTATCACGCATGGATGTACGAGCTCGACGGCACGCTCCGGAACGCGTCCTACATGGACCGGAACGAGTGTTTCCACCGCGAAGGGATGCGTCTCCCGCAGGTGCGCTGCGAGGTCTGGCTCGGCTGGATCTTCATCACGCTGAATGAAACGGCGGAACCTGTCGCGCGCCGCCTCGCGAAGCTCGCAGGCGAGATCGCGCCCTTCGGGATGGAGGATTACGTCGAGTTCTTCCGCGAGGAACATGTCTGGGACACGAACTGGAAGGTCCTGGCCGAGAACTTCATGGAGAGCTATCACCTGCCGGCCTGCCACGCGGCGACGATCGGCGGCGTCTCCAACATCGCCGAGTTCGATCTGCCGGAGGGCGAGCCCGCCTACAACATCCACTTCATCTCGAAGGACGAGAAGTTCCGCCTCGCCTGCGCCCATCCCGCGAACACGCGGCTCACGGGCGAATGGCGCACCCGGAACGCGATCTTCTCGGTCTATCCGTCGCTGATGATCACCGTGACGCCGGGCTATTTCTGGTATCTCTCGATGCAGCCGGTCTCCGCGGGCCAGGTGCATATCATCTTCGGTGGCGGCTTCTCCCCGGATTTCGCGAATGATCCGGAGGCGGAGAGCATGATCGCCGAGGTCAAGGCGCTGCTCGACGCGGTGAACGTCGAGGACCGGGGCTGCACCGAACGGGTCTACAAGGGCGTGTCGTCCCGGCTGGCGGCGGCGGGGCCGATGAGCCATCTGGAACGCCCGCTCTACGATTTCGCCCGGTATCTGGCGGAGCGTCTGTGAGATCGCGGGGTCGCGGGGCCCGGACGATGCCGCCGGGCGCGGGGCGGATGCCGGCGCGTTAACGCATCCTCAACCCCGCGCTCGCCAGATCGTACGCGGCACCCTATCCTCCCGCCCCATGTCGTCCCGCCTCATGCGCGCCGCGCTTCGCCTCGTCCTCATCCTTATCCCGCTCGCCGCCTCCGCGACCGAGCCCGAGCGCGTGTTGCCGGCCGCCATGGTGGAGGCCGCCGGCGGCGCGCTGATCGACGTGTCGCGGCCGCCGCCCCGACCCGTCGGGCCGGACGCGGCTCCGACCTCCGGTGACGCGCGGGTCTGCGGGATGATCGAGGCGTCGGCGGCGACGGCCGGCATCGACCCGCATTTCTTCGCCCGCCTCATCTGGCGCGAGTCGCTCTTCGATCCGGCGGCGGTCAGCCCGAAGGGCGCGCAGGGCATCGCGCAGTTCATTCCTTCGACCGCCGCGCTCCGAATGCTCGAAGATCCTTTCGACGCGGAAAAGGCGCTCGACGCCTCGGCGCTCTATCTGGCGGAACTGACGCGCACCTATGGCAACATCGGCCTCGCCGCCGTCGCCTACAACGGCGGGGAAGCCCGCGCGGCGCGCTACAAGGCGGAGGGCGGGACACTGCCGGGCGAGACGCTCGCCTATGTCGAGGCGATCACCGGCCTTGGCGCGGGCGAGTGGCGGCTCGCGAGTCCGGGCGTCGATCTCACGCTGAAGGGCGACGGGTTCCGGGCCGGCTGCCTCGCGCTCGCCGCGACCCGGGGCAAGCGGCAGGCGATCCCGTCCGAACCGCTCCGCGCCTGGGGCGTCATCATCGCCACCAACCGGGACCGCGAAGGCGCCCGCCGCCAGGTCGCCCGCCTCGGCAACCGTGTGCCGATGCTCGCGGCGGAGCGCATCAGCTACGCCCGCCCGAAACGCCTCGGCCTCTCGCGGAGCCTCGTCGCCGCGCAGGTCGGACGCGACACCCGCGAGGAGGCCGATGCCTTCTGCGCCAAGTATCGTGCAAACGGCGGAGACTGCGTCGTCCTGCGGAACTGACGGCTTCGGCGCGCTCCCCTTGTGCTACGAGCGGGCCCCTTGCTCGCCGCCGTCAGGCGCCGAGCGCGGCCCGCACCAGCTCCTCGAAATGCCGGCCGCGGGTCTCGAAGCTCGAATACTGATCGAAGCTCGCGCAGGCGGGCGCGAGCAGGATCACCTCGCCCGGCTCCGCCTCGGCGAGCGCGCGTTCGACCGCGCGGTCCATCGTGCCGACGATTTCCGAGGGCGTACCGCCCAGGGTCGCGGCGAAATCCTCCGCCGCCTCGCCGATCAGATAGGCCTTGGCGACGCGGCCGAAGAGCGGCGCCAGCGCCGCGATCCCGCCCTCCTTCGCGCGCCCCCCGGCGATCCAGCGGACCCTGTCGAAGGAGAGCAGCGCCTTCTCCGCCGCGTCCACGTTCGTCGCCTTGGAATCGTTGACGACCCGCACCCCGTCATCGCGCGTCGCGATCAACTGGCTGCGATGGGCGAGGCCGGGGTAGCTCGCGAGCGCCGCCTCGATCTGTTTCGGCCCGAGGCCGAGGCTCCGCGCCACCGCGTAGGCCGCGCAGGCGTTCTGATGGTTGTGCGCGCCCGGCAGCGTCACCATCCCCCGCAGGTCGATCGAGGCGACCTGCCGCCCGCCGCGCCATTCGGCGAGAAACCCCTTCCGCGCGAAGACGTTCCAGCCGGGCCCGGAGAGCTTGCGCGCCGAGGAGATCCGGATCACCGGCTCGCCCGAACCCGCCTCCTCGCGCATCACGTTGGCGAGGAAGCGCCCCTCGTCCTCATCGACGCCGATCACGCTCCGCTCCGGCCCGCCCTGATCGAAGAGCCGCCGCTTCGCCGCGAAATAGCCGCCCATGCCGCCGTGCCGGTCGAGATGGTCGGGGGAGAGGTTCATGAAGACCGCGATATCGGGCTGCAGCGCACGGGCGAGGTCGATCTGGTAGGAGGAGAGCTCAAGGACCACGACCATCCCGTCCTCGGCCGGGTCGAGGTCGAGGGCGCCGCGGCCGAAGTTGCCGCCGATCTGCACCGGCCGCCCCGCGAGCCCCGCGACATGCGCGATGAGCGCCGTGGTCGTGCTCTTGCCGTTCGAGCCGGTGACGCAGACGACGCTCGGCATCCGGTCGAAGTTGTCCCAGTCGGGGGTGGCGAAGGAGCGGAAGAACAGGCCGATGTCGTTGTCGACAACGACGCCCGCGTCCCAGGCGGCGGCGATGGCCGGATGCGGCGCCGGATAGAGATGCGGGATGCCGGGCGAGACGATCATCGCCTTCACGCCTTCGAGCGTCCTGCCCCGCGCGGGATCGGCGGCGGTGAACCCCTCTGCCTCCGCCGCCGCGCGCGCGCCCTCGCCGTCATCCCAGACCAGCACCTCCGCGCCGCCCGCGCGCAGCGCCCGCGCCGAGGGCAGGCCCGAGCGGCCGAGGCCGAGCACGAGCACCTTGTGGCCGGAGTAGCCGCGGACAGGGATCATCGGGAGTGCTCCATCATCGGGGGAGGGCGGACAATGCCCCGCTTCCACGACGGATGCAAACGACCCGCGACGCGCCCCGGAGCCGGGACGGTCGCCGTCTCAGAACAGGAAATCGCCAAGCCCGATTTCGTCCGGGTCCGTGTCCTTGATGCGGATCGAATGGCCTTCAGGAAAGCTGATCAGCGTGTCCTCGCCGCGCGCCTCGCGGGCGATGATGAAGGGTCGCGCCTCGGCCCGCGAAAGGCCGGTGAGTTCGATCCGGTCCCGCCCGTCGGCGAAATCCTCGATCACGTCGCGGCCACTATTGAAGACGAAGGTGTCCTCCCCCACGCCGCCCCGGAGACGGTCGTTGCCCAACTGCCCCACCAGCCGGTCGTCGCCCCGGCCGCCCGTCAGCGTGTCGTCACCGGTGTTTCCGTAGAGCCGGTCATCGCCCGAACGTCCGCTCAGCCGGTCATCGACCAACGTCCCCCGCAACCGGTCCGCGCCACCATCGCCCGCGCGCCATGGCAGGTCGAGCGAACGGGACGCAAGGAAAACATCGAACTGGTCGCCAATGGTCGCCTGATAGGTCGATCCAATGTCGCCGAGGATGTCGAGGGTCGTGTTTCCGAAACCCAGGTCGCTTTGGGTCTGTTCGGTGATCCGGACCGACGCGTCCACCGGCCGCCCATCGGGACCCATGACGCGGCCATAGAGATCGTATCCATCGACGCGCGGCCCGAACGCATCCTCGACCGTATGAATGTAGGTGACGAGCGTATGGCCCTCGCCGAGGTCAACCACGTCATGCACGAACTGGTCGCCGGACTGGCGGTCGCCGTTGACCCTGACCGATCGCGTCTCCCCCACCCCGTTCGTATCGAGCAGCCGAAAGTAGACATCCTGGCCATCCGCCGCCTCCGCGCTTTCGCGGTGCCACGTGAGCGCATAGCCACCGGCCGTGCCAACCATCTCGGGGTTCATGATCTCGCGCGAGATTTCACCCTCTCCGGCGCGGATGACCGGAACGACCGTCCTCTCGTCGGACACCGGAGTTCCATCCGCCTCGAATACCCGGACCTTCACGACGTATCCGTCCGAATCGGTTTCCCGCCAACCGACCGCGAAATTCCCGCCCCGGCCCGAGGCGATGACCGGATTGGGCGCCCCCGCGTCTCGCGCGGTAGTTCCCGACACCTCTGCGAGGCGCATGACACCGCCGATCGCCTCGCCATCCGAATCGTGGCGATAGGCCAGCAGCGTATAGGTATCCGACGCGATGCGTCCGACCAGCGTCACCGACTCGTCGGAGGTGAGCGTCGTGATCCCCTCGACGAGATGGTGGCCGGTATGGTTCGGCGTCAGTTGCAGCGCGGGGCCACGGGGACTCCCGTTCGGATCGGCGAACCTCACATATGTGTCGTAAAGAGCGTCCTGCGTGCCGTCGCGCGCCGAGGGGCCGTTGCTCTCGAATGCGACGGCGAACCCTCCGTCCCCGAAGGCGGTCGCCGCGGGCAGCCGTTGATGACCTTCCGTGATGTCAGGGATAATGAAATCAACGGTGTTATCCCCCCCGACACGGCCTTCGACATCAGCGAAGCCGTCCGCCCCGGCACTAGTCCAGAATCCGATCACGCTCCCATCCGCCCTCGACAGGATGAAGGGATGAAACTGTCCCCCAGCGGTCTCGCGTGAAAGGTCATATGTTGGCATGATGTCGCTCCCCCGTTTGGCAGAGCAATTTTACCCCCTCCCCCACCCTGCCACCAAACGATTTACCCGCGAGGCGACTATCTTAGCTTCAGCGTCGCGAGGCCGATGACGGCGAGGATCAGGCTCACGATCCAGAATCGGATCACGATCTGCGGCTCGGCCCAGCCCTTCTTCTCGAAATGGTGGTGGATGGGGGCCATCAGGAAGACGCGCTTCTTGGTGCGCTTGTAGTAGCCGACCTGGATGATGACCGAGAGCGCCTCCACGACGAAAAGGCCACCGACGATCGCGAGCACGATCTCGTGCTTGGTCGCCACCGCGATCGCACCCAGCGCGCCGCCGAGCGCGAGGCTGCCGGTATCGCCCATGAAGACCGCCGCGGGCGGCGCGTTGTACCAGAGAAACCCGAGCCCCGCTCCGATCAGCGCCGCGACGAAGACGGTGATCTCGCCGGTTCCCGGCACGAAATGAACGTCGAGATACTGCGCGAAATTCGCGTGGCCGACGACATAGGCTATGATGCCGAAGGCGCCGGCGGCGATCATCACCGGCATGATCGCGAGCCCGTCGAGCCCATCCGTCAGGTTGACCGCGTTGGCCGCGCCGACGATCACCAGCATCCCGAAGAGCAGGAAGGCGGGCCCGAGCGGCAGGAGCAGCCCCTTCAGCACCGGAAAGGCCAGCATTCCCGTCAGCCCCTCGGGATGCAGATGCATGGCCCAGGCGCCCGCGATCAGCGCGATGAGAAAGCCCGCGCCGAGCCTGAGCTTGCCCGAGACCCCGTCCACCGTCTGGCGCTTCACCTTGGCATAGTCGTCGGCGAAGCCGATCATGCCGAAGCCGAGCGTCACGAACAGCACCATCCAGACGAAGCCGTTGTCCCAGCGCGCCCAGAGCACCGTCGCGAAGGTGAGCGCGGAGAGGATGAGCAGCCCGCCCATCGTCGGCGTGCCGGCCTTCGAGATGATGTGGCTCTGCGGCCCATCGGAGCGGATCGGCTGCCCGCGGCCCTGCCTCAGCCGCAGCATGTCGATCAGCGGCCGCCCGAAGACGAAGCCGAAGAGGAGCGCGGTCATGAAGGCGCCGCCCGCCCTGAATGTGATGTATCGAAACACGTTCAGGAACGAGAACTGGGTTGATAATTCGGTCAGAAAGTAGAGCATTCGAGGGCCTGTCCGCTCGCAGTGGTTGTACCCGCCGGTTGGCGGCGGTTTGTTCGTTGGCCTTGTTCTTCCCGGGGGCCGGTGATCGCGAGGCTCAGACCGCCGCCTCCAGCGCCGCCTCCACCGCCTCGGGGGGTCGGGCATCGCCGAGTTTCTTGATCGCCTCCACGACGCGGCCGACCCGCGAGCCCAGCGAGCCCTTGACCATCGCGATGTCACCCGCGTCGAGCAGCCGCCCGACACGCGCGGCCATTTCGTCGGCGGTCTCGAACCATTCGCCGCGCTGCCCGGGCGGCAGGATGTCGTAGAGCGCGCGCATCCGCCCGCCCGCGCAATGGACCTTGTTCACCGCCCGCATGGCCGGCACCCGCGCCAGACCCTCGTGCAGCGCGCGTTCCTCGGGGCCGAGTTCGAGCATGTCGCCGAGAAAGGCCACCCGGCGGCCCCGCGCGACCCGGCCGAGCCCGTCCTCGGGGTCCTCCGCGGCGAAGACTTCGAGCGCGGCTTCCATGGCGGCGGGATTGGCGTTGTAGCTCTCGTCGATCAGCCGGATCGCGCCGTCGAGCCCGCCGGGGCCGAGCAGCACGGTCCAGCGCGCGCCCCGTCCCTCCGGTGCGCGCCAGTTCGAGAGCGCGAGCGCGCCGCGCGCCAGGTCGCCGCCGAGCGCCTCGACGCAGGCGAGCGCGCCGAGCGCGTTCAGCGCGAGATGCGCGCCGGGGGCGGCGATCTTGAAGAAGAAGGTCTCGCGTGCGCGACGCGCAGAAAGCGATGTTCCCTCGGTGCCGAGCCTCACGTCGAGGAGCCGGTATTCCGGTCGGCCCTCGGCGCCGAAACGGATCGGGCGCGCGCCCGCCTTCGCCGCGGCGCGGCGCAGGATCGGATACTGCGGGATGTCGCGGTTCATCACCGCGACGCCGCCCGGCTCCAGCCCCGCGAAAACCGTCGCCTTTTCGCGCGCGATCCCGTCGAGGTTCTCGAAAGCCGCGAGATGCACGGCGGCGACCGTCGTCACCATCGCGACATGCGGCCCGGCGAGCCGCGCCAGCGGTTCGATCTCGCCCGGCGCGTTCATGCCGATCTCGATCACCGCGTAATCGCGATCCTCGGCGAGCCGCGCCAGCGTGAGCGGCACGCCCCAATGGTTGTTGAAACTCTTGTCCGCGGCGTGCACCCGGCCCTGCGCGCCGAGCGCCGCGCGCAGCATTTCCTTGGTCCCGGTCTTGCCGACGGACCCCGTCACCGCGACCACGCGCCCGCGGAACCGGGCCCGGGCCGCCGTCGCGAGCGCGCGCAGCCCTTCGAGCACATCCGCCACGACGAGGAGCGGCGCGTCCGATGCGACTCCCTCGGGCACGCGCGAGACCAGCGCGGCCGCCGCGCCGCGCGCCAGCGCCTCGGCGACGAAATCATGGCCGTCGCGGGCGGCGGTCAGCGCGACGAAGAGATCCCCCGGCAGGAGCGTCCGCGTGTCGATCGAGACGCCGGTCGCCCGCCAGTCGACGCCGCGAGCGCCCCCCGTCGCCGCGACCGCCGCGTCCCGCGTCCAGAGCACGCTCAACTCCTCAAGCCCCCAGCTTCACGCAACAAACCCTCAATCCACCAGTCCCTCAGTCCTCAAGCCACCAGTTCTCACGCGCCCAGCCCGTCGAGCGCGGCGACGGCCACGCTCGCCTGTTCGATATCGTCGAAGGGCAGGACATCGTCGCCGACGATCTGCCCGGTCTCATGCCCCTTGCCCGCGATGAGGAGCGCGTCCCCCGGCTGAAGCGCGTCGACCGCGGTCAGGATCGCCTCGGCCCGGTCGCCGATCTCGACCGCCTCGGGGCAGCCCGCGCGCACCTCGGCGCGGATCGCCGCCGGGTCCTCGCTTCGGGGGTTGTCGTCGGTCACATAGACCACATCGGCGCCATCCGCCGCCGCCCGCCCCATCAGCGGACGCTTGCCCCTGTCCCGGTCGCCGCCGGCACCGAAGGCGATCAGGATACGGCCCATCACATGTGGCCGGAGCGCGCGGAGCGCGGTCGCGATCGCATCGGGCGTATGGGCGAAATCCACGAAGACCTGCGCGCCGTTCGCGCGGGTCGCGGCGCGCTCCATCCGGCCGCGGACGGTCCTGAGGCGCGCGAGCGCGTCGATCGCGAGCGCGGCATCGCTGCCCGAGCCGATCGCGAGGCCGAGGGCCACCAGCGCGTTATAGGCCTGGAAGCCGCCGATCAGGTCGAGCCGCGTCTTGTGGCTGCGTCCGGCCCAGGCGAAGAGCAGATCCTGTCCGGTCGCATCGAACCGCTGCCCGATCAGCCGCAGCTCCGACCCCTCGGCCCGGCCGACGGCGATCACCCTCTGGCCGCGCGCGCGGGCGGCGCCAGCGAGTTCGCGCCCGCGCGGGTCGTCCACGTTGATGACCGCCGCGCCGCCCTTCGGCAGGACCCGGTCGAAGAGCGCGCGTTTCGCGGTGAAATAGGCCTCGGCATCGGCGTGGTAGTCGAGATGGTCGCGCGTGATGTTGGTGAACCCGGCCGCGGCGAGCCGCACGCCATCGAGCCGGTGCTGGTCCAGCCCATGGCTCGACGCTTCCATCGCCGCGTGGGTCACGCCCTGGACCGCGAGATCGGCGAGCAGCGCGTGCAGCGTCAGCGGTTCCGGCGTCGTGTGCCGCAGCGGCGCGTGCACCGCGCCCTCGACGCCCGTGGTGCCGAAATTCACCGCCCGCTCGCCGAGATCCTCCCAGATCTGCCGCGTGAAGCTCGCGACCGAGGTCTTGCCGTTGGTCCCCGTGACCGCGACCATCACCTCGGGCTGCGCGCCTGACCAGCGCGCGGCGGCGATCGCCAGCACGCGGCGAGGATTGTCCGCGACGACGACCGGGACCGTCATCGGCCCCTCCGCCGCCTCGATCCTCTCCAGCCCCTCGGGATCGGTCAGGATCGCGCTCGCCCCCATGCGGAGCGCGTAGGGGATGAAATCAGCGCCATGCATCCGGCTGCCGGGCAGCGCGGCGAAGAGGTGGCCGGGCTTGGTCTCCCGGCTGTCGACGGAAAGGCCCGAGATCTCCGGCAGCGTGCCCGACCAGTCGCCGCCCCGCCGCGTACCGGTCAGCAGGCCCAGCGTCTCGAATCCCATGAGCTTTTCCGCGCGATCGCTGCCGGTCATCTCTTAGCCTCCGCGCCCGGGTAGGACCCGCTTCCCGATCAAGGGGCTAGTCGTTTCCGGCAAGCGTGTAAAGCGACGCCGCCCGCGTCGGAGGATTCGTGCTCCGGGCCGTGGGCCCCTCGGCCTGTGGCCGCGGAGCGGGCGGCTTCGGCCGCAGCCCGAGAACGGGGGTCAGCCGCTCGATCACCTCGGCCGCGACCGGCACGGCGGTCAGGCCGGCGGTCCGGAAGGCTGTCTCGTTGATATAGGTGATCGGCTCGTCGAGGCTGACGATCAGCACGTATTCGGGATCGTCCGCCGGGAAGAAGCTCGCGAAGGAGGCCATCACCTTGTCGCGCGCGTAGCCGCCTTCCGGCAGCGGCTTGTCCGCCGTCCCGGTCTTGCCGCCGACGTCGTAGCCCGGAATGTCGGCACCGTTCGCGGTGCCCCGGACCACCACCTGACGCAGCATCGCGCGAACCTCGGCGGAGGTCTGGGACGAGAGCACGCGCTCGGCCTCGGTCGGGCGCCAGTCGCTCTCGAGGATGCTCGGCCGCACCAGAAGCCCGCCGTTCACCAGCGCCGCGTAGGCGGTCGCCAGATGAAGCGGCGTCACCGCGATCCCGTGACCGAAACCGATCGTCATCGTCGAGAGATCGGACCATTTGCGCGGCAGCATCGGCGTCGTGCGCGCCGCCTCGCTCAGTTCGACCGGAACCGGGGAAAGCATCCCGATCCTGCCGAGGAAGTCCTTCTGCGCCGCCGCGCCACTCCCGATCGCAAGCCGCGCGGCGCCGATGTTCGATGAATGGACCAGCACATCCTCGACGGAGAGCAGGTCGCCGTAGTCATGGTAGTCGCGGATCGTGAACCGGCCCCATTTCATCGGGCCCTTGGTATCGATGATGGTTCCGGGCGTCGCCTCGCCCCGCTCGATCGCGAGCGCGGCCGTCATCGCCTTGAAGGCGGAGCCAAGCTCGTAGCGGCCCTGGGCCGCGCGGTTGAAGAGCGGGCTCTCCGCCGGATCGCCCTCGGTCGGCGGCGCCGGGCGCAGGTTCGGGTCGAAATCGGGCAGGCTCGCGAGCGCGCGGATCTGGCCGGTATCGGCCTCCATCAGGATACCGACCGCGCCCTTGGCGCTCATCTCCGCCATGCCCTTGGCCAGCACCTCCTCGAGCGCCACCTGCGCGTCGAGGTCGATCGAGAGCCGGAGCGGCGTTGTGACTGCGGCCGGATCGCGCAGCCGGCCGTCGAGCTGGCGTTCCACGCCCGCCGTGCCGACGACCTCGGCCGCGTCCACGCCCTCGCGCCCGAAGCTGGCGCCGCCGAGGACATGGGCGGCGATCGCGCCATTGGGGTAGAGCCGCACCTCGCGCGGGCCGAAGAGCAGGCCCGGCTCGCCGATGTCATGCACCAGTTGCCGCTGCTCCGGCGAGATGGTGCGCTTGATCCACATGAACTTCCGGCCGTCGGTGAACTTCTCCGTCAGGTATCCGGCGTCGAGTTCCGGGAAGATCCGGGCGAGCTGGCGCGCGGCGTTCTCGGGATCGATCAGGTCGCGGGGCTGCGCATAGAGCGAGGCGGTCACGATATTGGTGGCGAGAAGTGCTCCGTCGCGATCGACGATATCCGCGCGCTGCGCCCGGATCGGCTCGGCCGAGGCGGCGCCGCGCGGCTCGACCGGCACGGCGGCGGAGAGCAGCGCCATGCGCGCTCCCACGGCGGTGAAGCCGAGGATGAAGGCGGTGCCGAGCAGCAGGATGCGGGTCTCGGCCTTCCGGCGCTCCTCGCGGTGGCGCGCGGCGAGCCGGGCGGCGCGTTCCTCCGCCTCGACCAGATCGGGATCGGTACCTTCGGCGCGGGCGGACAGGATGCGGGCGAGCGGGCGCAGGGGTCTCCGGATCATTCGATCGCTCCAATCGTGGCGAGGGCCGCGCGGCGGTTCGCGGCCTCCGATGGCGGCGGCGCATCGGCTCCGGGATCGCGGGCACCCGTCTCCCGGTCGGTCGGCATGGGCGGGGCTGGCGGCGGGAAGGGAACCTCCGCCACATCGCCGAACTGGCCAGGCGTGAGATCGACGAGGCCTAGCGCCTCGGCATTGGCGCTCACGAGCTGGCGCAGGCGGTCCGGCCGGTTGAGATACGCCCATTCCACCTTCAGGACGCCGAGCGACTCGCGCTCCACGGCGATCTCGGCGCGAAGATCCGCGACCCGGGTCAGCGCGTCCTGCGTCGCATAGTTGACCCGGTAGGCCCAGGTCGCGCAGACCGCCAGCAGCACCACGGCGGAGAGGTAGAGAACCGCCCTCATGATCTGAACTCCCGCGCGATGCGCGCCGGCAGGCCCAGTTCCGTCGCGCCAAGCGGCACCGGCGGCGTATCCAGCCTCCGTGCGATCCTGAGCTTCGCCGAGCGCGCCCGGGGGTTGGCCGCGACCTCCTCGGCATCCGCCTCCACCGCCTTACGCGTGACGAGCGAGAAGGACGGAGGCGGTCCCTCGGTGGCGGGCGCATGACGGCTGCCGCCCGGCGCCGCGCCGGAACGGTCGCGGAGGAAGCGCTTCACCACGCGGTCCTCCAGGGAATGGAAGGTGACGACCGCGAGCAGGCCACCCTCCTTCAGCGCGCGCTCCGCCGCCGCGAGGCCGCGGACAAGCTCGCCGAGCTCGTCATTGACCGCGATCCTGAGCGCCTGGAACGAGCGCGTCGCGGCATGCGGCTGGCCGGGCTTCGGCCGCGGCAGCTGCCGCTCGATCACCTCGGCGAGCCCCAGCGTCGTCTCGAACGGCACGGCGCGGCGCGCGGCGACGATCGCCCGTGCGATCCGGCGCGAGGCGCGCTCCTCGCCATACTGGAACAGGATGTCCGCGAGCTCGCCTTCCGGAAGATCGTTCACGAGGTCGGCGGCGGTCGGTCCGGCCTGCTCCATCCGCATGTCGAGCGGCCCGTCCTTCTGGAAGGAAAAGCCCCTTTCGGGGGCGTCGATCTGCATCGAGGAAACCCCGATGTCGAGCACGACGCCGTCGACCTCGGGGGAACCCGCTTCACTCGCAATACGATCAAGATCGCCAAACCGCCCGGGCACCAGCGTGATCCCCGCCACAGGGACCGCCGCGGCCAGCACATCCGGATCGCGATCGATCCCGATCACGCGATCCGCCCCCGCGCCGCGCAGCGCGCGCGCGTATCCGCCCGCTCCGAAGGTGCCGTCGACCCAGATGCCGGCGACGGGTGCGACCCGTTCGAGGATCGCCCCGATCAGGACCGGGACGTGCGGCGGCGCGGCGGAGATGGGCGACATCATCATTCGTCACCCTCGTCCGGGATCTCGTCGAGGGCGGCCATCGGATCGCTCATCGGATCGCCCGCGACCATCCGGGCGCGGCGCTCTTCCTGCTCGGCTTCGGCGACTTCGGGGACGCGGATTCGGAACGTGTCGAGGTGGCCCTGGAACACCAGTTCATCCATCGCTCGAATTTCGTCCCGCAAGTCCTTGGGAAGAACGATTCGTCCGTTGGGATCGACTTCGAGGTAGGTGGAATTGGTGAGATACATCTCGATCGCATTCTCCCGCGCGTCGCGGGACGGGATCTTGCGAATCCGACGCTCGAGGCGCGTCATCGAATCGATCGTATAGCCTTCCAGGTAGCCGTGCTCCCGGGCCTGACCATGGACGAGGATGAATCGGAGCGGCTTGCCATCGACCCATTCCGGGTCGCCCTCGCGCAGCACGGTGCGAAAGACGGCGGGGATCGACACGCGCCCCTTGCCGTCCACCTTGTGGACCGACTTGCTTCTGAACGCCGGTCGCAACTCGCGTCCTACTCCTGCCTCTCTCGGAACGAAAACGGGTCGTGCTTAGTCATAAGCACGACCCGTCGTCGGTCCTGATTGGGCCCCTGGCCCGACTGCCACGTATTTCTTCTACGTGTTGCTCGTTTTCTCAGTCGCGCCGGGTCCGTCTACTTTGGGAAAACAGGGGGTGCCTGTATGAAGCCTGCCAAACTTCTGGTGGGTCTTTCGCCCTAAATTGATCCATCAACCTCTGTCGTCCGTGATTATTGGGATAGCATGGGAATCCATGGAAATCAATGGACTTCGGCTCCCCGCGGCGCGGGCCATCGATCGCTGTTCCAGGCCCCGGACGGGCTCGGCGATTCTGGCAGAACTTGTAGGCTCACCAGAGCGTTACCACTAGATCTACTGCAACCTCTGGTTGATATTTGAGGGTACCGCGGTGAACCATCTCGCGGTGCCGAGTTATCCTTCGACGCGAGGCAAGGTTAAAGGATCCCGAATCGCAAGGCATAGGCGGATTATCGCCCATAATCTTGTGGAAAACTGCGCGCGGATGGCCTGTAAGCCGGATTCTGTAACCCCATCAATGGTTTGATCAGGGGCCGATGACCATTCGTCTAGGCCTGCCGTCGCCGGCGGGCTCCAGCGGCCAACCCGGATCGCTCGGGCGGAAGAGCCTTGGGATGAAATCCCACGCGATCCCTATTTGGCCTTGCTCCTGGCGGGGCTTGCCGTGCCACCGACGTCGCCGCCGGCGCGGTGGGCTCTTACCCCACCGTTTCACCCTTGCCTCCGGGGGACGGAATCCCGTCGGAGGCGGTCTGATCTCTGTGGCGCTTTCCCTCGGGTTGCCCCGGGCGGGCGTTACCCGCCGCCATTCCTTCCCGGAGTCCGGACTTTCCTCGCCCCGGTCTCCCGGGCCGCGGCCATCCGGCCATCCGCGCGTGCCCCGTTTAAGTGGGGAGAGCGGGCGCGTCAACGCAAGGGTGGCGACGGGCGATTTCCAGCGCGAGAGCCACATCGGTCGCGGAGAGCGGCCCGGAAGCCCATGGCCGGAACCGCAGCCGGAATGCTCCAAGCACCACCGGCCAGCCGCCCACGTCGGCGGCATGGTATCCCATGACACCGCAGGCGCGGGCGAAGACCTCCCAGTCGGCGGTCGCGGGTCCGAGCCCTCTCTCGCCGACGAAGATCGCGCGGCCGCCCCGGGCGAGACGGGACCAGTCGAACTTCGGCCCGGGATCGGCCTTGCGTCCCGGCGCCATGTCGGAATGGCCGATCACCCGGGCGGGTGGAATGTTCCAGCGCGCCATGATGTCGTCGAGCAGACGTTCGAGCGCCACCATCTGCGGTTCGGGATAGGGCGGCAGGCCGTCGAGCGGGCCGGGATTGACGAGTTCGATGCCGATCGAGCGCGAGTTGACGTCGTGAACCGCGCCCCAGGCCCCGGTCCCGGCATGCCAGGCCCTCGCTTCCTCAGGGACCAGTTGCCAGAGCTCCCCGCGCCCGCCGACGACATAATGCGCGGAAACCTCCGCCGCCGGGTCGCAGAGGCGGTGGAGCGCCGCCTCGGCGCACTCCATCGCCGTATGATGCAGGACGATCAGATCCGGCAGCGCCCCGTCGCGACGTTCGCCGTGGTTGGGGCTTGGCCGGAAGACCGCGGCGATCAGCCCGGCAGCTCGCGATAGGGCCTCGGGTCCCAGTCGCAGGCGAAGCCGTCGCCGTCGGGATCGAGCCCGTGCTGGTCATTCTGAGGTCCGCCCGCCGCGAGGAAGACGCGCTGCGCGTCGTCGTCGCTGCTGAACCGCCGGCAGCCGGTCTTGAGACCCAGGCTCCTGCCCCGACTGTAGATGCTTTCGCCGACCGCGTTCGTGGACTGGCGCGCGAAAAGCGCGATGTTCACCCCTTCGACCCGGTCGGGCAGACGGCCGGGCTGCACGATCACGAGCCGCGAGCGGTCCTCGTCCAGCTTCCGCTGGGCGATGGCGGCGTCGATCTTCTGCTCCTCGAGCGTGGTCTGCATCAGGTTCAGCGTATCCGCGTCGAGCGGCCGGCCGATCCCGGGCGCCGCGTCCGCCGTCGTGACACCGACGGGCGCGCGCTGGACACCATCCGACAGCGTTCCGGCATCGAGCGACGGGGCCGCGCCCACAGCCGTACTGGCGCCCGCGCCCGTCGCGGCCGGAGGCACCGTCGTACCATAGGTCGCCGTACCATAGGTCGTCGTGCCGGAAGTCGACGCGCCATAGGAGGATGCTCCGGCATAGGGCACCTCGGTCACGACCGCGGGCTCCGGCACCGACAACTCACCCGACGTGCATCCGCCCAGAAAACCCAAAGCCAGTACCGCGAGAAGCCCCTTGTTCATTACGCCCGATACCCTGTCCTGCGCTGGTTCGACCTTGTTTCTACCACCATTTTTCCGGCTTGGCAGTAAATTCGCTGGCACGCTCCAACGCATAGGCCACGTCGAGCATCCCGGCCTCGTCCCAGGGCCGCCCGATCACCTGCAGGCCGAGCGGCAGCCCGTCGCCGTCCAGACCCGTGGGCACCACCGCGCCCGGCAGGCCTGCGAGGTTCACCGTGACGGTGAAGACATCGTTGAGATACATCTCGACCGGGTCGCTCGACGCCATCTCGCCGAGCCCGAAGGCGGCGGAGGGCGTGGCCGGGGTCAGGATCGCGTCGATCCCCTGTTGCTGGAAGACCGTGTCGAAATCGCGCTTGATCAGCGTCCTGACCTTCTGCGCGCGGGTATAATAGGCGTCGTAGAAGCCGGCGGAGAGCACATAGGCGCCGATCATCACGCGGCGGCGCACCTCGGGGCCGAAGCCTTCGGCGCGGGTGCGCTCGTACATCTCGGTGATGCCTTCCCGCCCCCCGATCCGCGCGCGGCGGCCGTAGCGCACGCCATCGTAGCGCGCGAGGTTGGAAGACGCCTCGGCCGGCGCGATCACGTAATAGGCCGGGAGCGCGTATTTCGTATGCGGCAGCGTGATCTCGACCAGTTCCGCCCCGGCGGCGCGCAGCTTCTCGGCGCCATCGGACCAGAGCGCCTCGATCTCGGCGGGCATGCCGTCGACGCGGTACTCGGTCGGGATGCCGATCCGCTTGCCGCGCATGTCGCCGACGAGCGCGGCCTCGAAATCCGGCACCTCGCGCGGGGCGGAGGTCGAATCCCGCGGGTCGTGGCCCGACATCGCCTTCAGCATGATCGCGGCGTCGCGCACCGTCTTCGTCATCGGCCCCGCCTGATCGAGCGAGGAGGCGAAGGCGACGATCCCGAAACGGGAGCAGCGGCCATAGGTCGGCTTCACGCCGACGATGCCGGTGAAAGCCGCGGGCTGGCGGATCGAGCCGCCGGTGTCGGTCCCCGTCGCGCCGAGGCAGAGATCCGCCGCGACCGCCGCCGCCGAGCCGCCGGAGGAGCCGCCGGGCGTCAGCGGCGTTGCCTCGCCACGCCGTCGCCACGGGCTGATCGCCGGGCCATAGGCCGAGGTCTCGTTCGACGAGCCCATGGCGAATTCGTCCATGTTGAGCTTGCCGAGGCAAACCGCGCCCGCTTCCCAGAGCTTGGAGGTCACCGTGCTCTCGTAGGGCGGGCGGAAACCGTCGAGGATGTTGGACGCCGCCTGCGCCGGCGCGCCCTCGACGCAGAACAGGTCCTTGATCCCGAGCGGCACGCCGCAGAGGTCGGGCGCCTCGCCCTGCGCCAGCCGATCCGCGGCCGCCTTCGCCTGTTCCCGCGCGCGGTCGGGCGTGAGCGCGGTATAGGCATTGAGCGCGGTGGCGCCCTCGGCGGCGGCGAGGCAGGCTTCGGCCAGTTCCTCGGCGCCGATCTGCCGGGCCCTGAGCTGGTCGCGGGCTTCGGCGATGGTGAATTTCGCTGGATCGGACATCACTCGACGACCTTCGGCACGGTGAAGAAACCGGAGCGGGCGTCCGGCGCATTGGCGAGCACGCGCTCGGGATAGCCGCCGTCGCTCACGGCATCGGCGCGGAGCGGCGCGGCCATCGGCGTGACCGAGGTCATCGGCTCGACGCCCGCGATATCGACCTCGCCAAGCTGCTCCATGAAGCCGAGAATGGCGGAAAGCTCGGTCGCGAGCGGGTCGAGATCCGCCTCGGCGACCTCGATCCTCGCGAGATGGGCGACGCGGCGCGCGGTCTCCTTGTCGATCGACATGAGGGCTCCGGAACTTCGGGGACGACGGGTCTCCGCCTCTACCCCGCCCGGGCCCGCGGTGCAAGGCCCGGCCCGGCCGCGTTCCGGTGACGGACCATCACCCGGATCATCCAGCCGAGCATCACCGCGTTCAGTAGATGCCAGAGGAAATGCGTCCCGAGCGGGAAGGCGCCGCAGACCGGGCCATCCAGCGTGCGGAAGGTGAGCGAGACGCAAAGGATCACGACGCCGATCGCGAGGCCGCGGGCGGTCTCTCGCGCCCGTCGGCGAAGCATGAACGCGTAGAGGCCGATCAGCAGAACGACCGGCAGGTAGCTGACAGATCCGTTCAGCGAACCCGCGACCCGTTCAACGAGGCCCGAGACCGCGGCGGAGAACGGAACATAGAGCAACGACACCAGCCCCCCGGCCCAGACCGGCGCGCCGAGAAACCGGGTGGTGGCCAAATGAATGTAGATCAGGATGAACGCGAGGATCGGCAGCACATCGGCGAGCCCGGCCCAGACCTGCGCGAAGGTGTGGAACAGGAAGGAGCCGATGCCGATGATGCCGAGCACGAGCGCGAGCAGGCGGGCCCCGGCATCGCCGCGCGTCATCGGCCAGGCCAGCGCGGCGGCCAGGAGAAAAGCACCGTTCGTCAGCGCGTTGACCGGTTCGGACCAGAACCCCGGGTCGGTCCGCTCGCAATAGGCATTGACGGCCCGCGTCCAGTCCATCGACAGTCTCCTCGCACCCCTATCGGCTTCCTACCCTGTCAACAGGAGAAAATCGACATGAAGATCATATGGTTGGGACATTCCGGGTTCCGCGTCGAGATCGAGGATCAGGTGCTGCTGATCGACCCCTGGCTGACCGGAAATCCGATGTTCCCGGCCGAGCGCCGCGACGAGGCCATCGGCGGCGCGACCCAGATCCTGCTCACCCATGCCCATGGCGATCACTCCGGCGACGCGATCGCGATCGCGAAGGAACTCGGCATCCCGGTCGTCGGCACCTACGACCTCGTGAGCTTCTGGGAGAGCCGCGACGGCATCCAGGGCGTCGGGTTCAACAAGGGCGGAACCGTCGCGCTCGGCCGCGTGAAGGCCACGCTCGTCAACGCGACCCATTCATCTTCGCTGAGCGGCGCGACCGGCCCGATCTACGGCGGCTGCGAGGCCGGGTTCATGATCGAGGGCGAGGGCCGGACCATTTATGTCTCCGGCGACACCGACGTGATGGCGGACATGGAAATCTTCGAGGATCTCCACCACCCGGAGATCGGCATCCTCTGCGCCGGCGGCCATTTCACCATGGACATGGCGCGCGCCGCCTATGCCGCGAAACGGTTCTTCAACTTCAAGACGGTGATCCCCTGCCACTACAGAACCTTCCCGCTACTCGCCCAGTCGGCGGAGGAACTGGTGAACGGCCTTCCCGGCGTCGATGTCCGCGAACCGGAGGTGCTGGTCCCGATCGAACTCTGATTGAGCGCCCACCAGCGACCAGCGCGTCACCGCCCGCTGGCGGAAGCGCGCTGGGCTGTCGTGCGTTGGCCTGTCAGTTGCGGGTCTCGTACTCCGCCATGTTCTCCGGCGTCACCAGTTCGAAGGGAACGTAGGTCTTCTGGTCGAATGACATTCCGTTGACGATGTTGAGGGCCACGTCGATCGCAGTGTTGCCCTGACCGAAGGCGTCCTGGAAGACGGTTACATCGAGATCTCCCTCGCTCATCGAGACCAGGGCTTCCTTCGTCGCATTGATCCCCGCGATAACCAGCGGCTGTGGGTCCTGCCCTGAGGCGCGGATTGCCTGGATCGCCCCGATGGCGGATTCGTCGCCGTTGGCGATGATCGCATCGACCTCCAACCCTGTCGACAGCCAGTTGGTCATCAGGTCGAAAGCCTCGATCCGGGTCCAGTTGGCGCTCTGCTCCGCGACGATCTCGAGCCCCTTGCACTCGTCAGTCGCCACAACGTCGTGAACGTCCTGCGTCCGCTGACGCGCAGCCTGGTTGCTGAGTTCGCCGACGATGATCGCTACCCGGCCTTCGCCGCCGAGCAGCCGGCAAACTTCCCGCGTCTGCAGCGTACCCGACTCGATCTCGTCGGAGGCGACGAATGCCTGGTTCGAGGGCAGGTCATCGACGTTAACCGGCTGACGGTTGACATAGATCAGCGGAACCCCCGCGTCCTCGGCCATTCGTGTTAGGGCATTGGTTCCATCGGTATCGACCGCGTTCACGATGATCGCGTCAACGCCCAGTGCGATGAAGTTCTGCACCTGACTCATCTGCTTCTGAACGTCGTTCTGGGCGTCCTCGATCTGCAACGAGACGCCTTCCTTGCCATCCGCGTAATCCGTCATTCCGTTGCGGAGCACCGTCAGAAAGCTATCATCGAACGCCGCCATGCTTACGCCGATCTCCTGTGCCGATGAGATCGTCGCAATGGTGACAATGATCGACGCGGCCAAGCAAACACGCTTCAAGACTTCTCTCCCTATTTTTGATTTCTCTTCGGCGGACAGTCGCCCCCGGAGCTTGGGATACGGCTCGCAATCCGGTTCCGGCAAGGATTGGCTTGATCAGATCTGATCAAACGAGGCCAGCACGCGCAACGACACTCGAATCACCGCCGCGCGGCGAAGAACATCCGGAGAAGCTCCGCCGCCTCCGTCTCCGCGATCCCCCCGAAGACCTCCGGGCGGTGATGCGTCTGCGGATGCGAGAAGACCCGCGCGCCCTGCTCCACCCCGCCGGATTTCGGATCGGAGGCGCCGTAGCAGAGCCGTCCGATCCGTGCCGCCGCGATCGCCGCGGCGCACATGGCGCAGGGCTCGAGCGTGACATAGAGGTCGAGCCCGGTGAGACGCTCCGACCCGCGCGCGGCGCAGGCGGCGCGGATCGCCAGCATCTCGGCATGCGCGGTCGGATCGGAGAGCTCGCGCGTGCGATTGCCGGCGCGGGCCAGGACCGCGCCGGTCGCGGGATCGGCGATCACCGCCCCGACCGGCGTCTCGCCCCGGTCCCGGGCCGCGCGCGCCTCGTCGAGGGCGATCCGCATCAGGGGAGCGAACAGCACCATGCCGCCGCTTCGCATGGCCGGCGGTCGCCCGGCAAGCGGCTTGCGCGCTCCGAGGCGCCTTGCGATTTGCTTTGCGGGGACACGCCGGCCCATGTAGGAGCACCGGCATGAGCACCGATCCCGACTCCGAGCGCATCGCGAAACGCCTGGCCCGCGCCGGCGTCGCCTCCCGCCGCGTCGCCGAGACCATGATCGCCGAGGGGCGCGTCGCGGTGAACGGACGCTTGATCGACAGCCCGGCGCTCAACGTGACGGCGGCCGATCGCATCCAGGTCGATGGCAAACCGCTCGCCGAGGCGGAGGCCACCCGCCTCTGGCGCTATCACAAGCCCGCGGGGCTGGTGACGACCGACCGCGACGAGAAGGGCCGCGACACCGTCTTCACCCACCTGCCGCCCGACATGCCGCGGGTCCTGTCGATCGGGCGGCTCGATCTCAACTCCGAGGGGCTGCTGCTGCTCACCAACGACGGCGCGCTCAAGCGGCGGCTGGAACTGCCCTCGACAGGCTGGCTCCGCAAGTACCGGGTGCGCGCGAAGGGGGAGCCGAATGACGCGGCCCTGGAGCCGCTGAGGCGCGGCGTGACGATCGACGGCGAGAAGTTCCAGCCGATGACCGTCAGCATCGACCGGCAGCAGGGTGCCAACGTCTGGCTCACCATCGGGCTCCGCGAGGGCAGGAATCGCGAGATCCGCCGCGCGCTGGAGCATGTGGGGCTCACGGTGAACCGGCTGATCCGGCTCTCCTACGGCCCGTTCCAGCTCGGTGATCTGCCCCCGGGGGCGGTGGAGGAAGTGCGGCCCAAGGTCTTGCGCGACCAGATCGGCCTGCCCGTTCCGGCGGGGCGGCCAGAAACCAAACCGGAGACCGGTCCGCGGCGTCCCGCCGCGGCGAAAACGTCCGCGGAGAGCGGTAGGCTTTCTCGCGTGTCTGGGAATCGCCGCGCGCCCGAAACAACCGGGGCGCGAGGTGGGCGGACATCACCTCAAAAGAAACCGCCCCGGACCTGATCCGGGACGATTCGGGGAGACGCGCGGGCGAGCAGTCAGATCGGAGAGCGCTCACATGCCGCCACGTTCGATTGTCTCGTCAAACCTTCAGATGGCCGGCGCTCTTGCGGCCATCACGGCCGTCTATGAGTTCGTACTCGATCGGCTGGTTGTCCTGCAGTGTCTGCAGCCCGGCCGCCTGCACGGCCGTGATATGTACGAAAATGTCCTTTCCACCATCGGAGGGCTGAATAAATCCGTAGCCTTTCTCCGTGTTGAACCACTTGACAGTGCCTTTAGCCATTCTGAAGCGCCCTTTAGTCGTCAGACCGGAGCACAATGCCCCGGGTCACAGCACGTCACGTCCTCGTGACCGCCGCGGGGCAATATCAGAGCACGGAACCTACCTTCGGAAACACTAGCCCGAATCACTACCCAAAAAAAAGCGCCTTGGACCTTTTTCGCAACGCCGAAACGCCCGTGCCCGCGTGATTTCGCGCCCCCGGCCCCGACCCCGGACCCGCCCTGGACCCATGGCACTAGCAACCGCTCCGCGAGGTGACTATCTTTCCAGCATTGCCCGGCGGTCTAGGCCGTCATGATTGCCCGGTGGCGAAAGCCGCCGTGGCGCCCGAGTGTTAGAGAGGCACCCTTGCGACTCACCGGCTTCATCGTACTCGCCGCGATCGTGCTCTCCACAGGCTTCGCCGCGCTGGCGGGGCCGGTGCCCGTTCGGGTGCCCGGGGCTGACACACCGTCACGCCTGCCCGGTCAACTCTCCCCCGCCCCCCACGCCCCGGCCGTTTCCGGAGATTTCTGATGGCCGCCCAGCGCTACGGGGGCAAGTATTCTCCCGACCCCTCGGTCACCCCGAAGGCCGGCGGCGGGGATGGCGCGAAGCGCGGTGGTGCCACGCCGCCGCCGCCGTTCCGCAACCGGCGCGCGAGCAGTGTGAGCTTCCGGGCCCGGCTGATGTTCGCACTGCCGATCCCGCTCTTTCTCGGCGGCCTCTTCGCGATCGGCTCCGGCGACCCCGTCGCCATGGTGGCCAATCTCGGCGGCTTCGCGGGCCTCATGGGCTCCGCCTGGCTGCTCGCCGAGGGGCAGCGGGCGGAGGCCGCCTACGAGGCGCGCGCGGTCGCCCGCCCGCCAGCGATTCCGCGCAAGCTCTTCGCAGCCGCGATCACCGGCGTCTCGATCGCGGCGGTGAACTTCCTCAGCCTCGATCAGGGACTCGGCTCGATCGCCTACGGCCTCGTCGCCGGCCTCGCCCATGTCGCGGCCTTCGGGCTCGATCCGATGAAGAAGAAAGGCATCGCCGGCTTCGACGATTTCGCCTCGGAACGCGTCGCACGCGCGATCGACGCCGCCGAGGACCTGCTGCGCGAGACCTCCGCGGCCGCCAACCGGATACGCGACCGGCGGCTGCAGAGCCGGGTCGAGCGGGTCTGCGACAACGCCCGCGATGTCTTCCGCGTGGTGGAACGCGATCCGCGCGACCTGCCGCGTTCCCGGGCCTTCCTGAGCGTCTACCTGCTCGGCCTGCGCGACGCCACGGTGAAATACGCCGATCTCGCCGACCGGGGCGGCGCCCCGGGCGCGCGCGAGCGCTTCGAGTCGCTGCTCTCGGATCTCGAGGCGAGCTTCGGCAAGCAACGCACCCATCTGCTGGAGGACAACCGCGGCTCGCTCGATGTCGAGATCGAGGTGCTGCGCGACCGTCTGCGGCAGGATGGACTCGTCCCCATCGAAGGAGAGAAGTCATGACCGAGGAAGTCCGGGCCCAGGCCGAGGCGACCATCAAAGACGTCGAGGAAGTGACGGCGCTCCTCCTGCCCGAGCCGGAGCCCGAACCGGTCGTCGATCCGCGCGCGCTCGATCCTCAGGCCCAGGCCGAGGTCGAGCGTCGCAAGGCCGAGATCGACATGAGCAATACCCAGTCGATCATCCGCTTCGGCTCCGCCGCCCAGGCCGAGTTGCAGTCGATCAGCCAGGACATGCTGGCGGGCGTGCGTAACAAGGACGTGGGACCGGCGGGCGACAGCCTGCGCGACATGGTGACCTCGCTGCGCGGCTTCTCGATGGACGAGCTCGACCCGAACCGGAAGCGCAGCTGGTGGGAGCGCCTCACCGGCGCCGCCGAGCCGCTGGCGGAATTCGCCGCGAAATACGAGACGGTGCAGGCGCAGATCGACAAGATCTCCGCCGAACTGCTCCAGCACGAGCACGCGCTCCTGAAGGACGTGAAGTCGCTCGACAAGCTCTACGAGAAGACGCTCGACTTCTACCGCGAGCTGGCCCTCTACATCGCCGCCGGCACCGCGAAGCTCGCCGAGATCGACGGAACGGAGGTTCCGGCGCGGGAAGCGGCGATGAACGCCGCCGCCGAGAGCGACAAGATGATCCGGGCACAGGAGCTGCGCGACCTGCGCGCCGCGCGCGACGATCTGGAGCGGCGGGTGCACGACCTGAAGCTGACGCGGCAGGTCACGATGCAGTCGCTGCCCTCGATCCGGCTGGTGCAGGAGAATGACAAGAGCCTGATCACCAAGATCAACTCGACGCTCGTCAACACCGTCCCGCTCTGGGAGACCCAGCTCGCCCAGTCGGTGACCGTCCATCGCTCGCGCGAGGCGAGCCGCGTGGTGAAGGAGGCGAACGACCTGACCAACGACCTGCTGCGCAAGAATGCCGAGAACCTGCGCGAGGCGAACGCCGAGATCCGCACCGAACTCGAACGCGGCGTCTTCGACGTGGACGCGGTGCAGAAGGCGAACGACGACCTGATCGCGACGATCGAGGATTCGCTCAGGATCGCCGACGAGGGCAAGGCGCGCCGCGCCGAGGCCGAACGGAGCCTCCAGCGGATGGAGGGCGAGCTTCGCGACACGCTCGCCGCCGCCAGGGCGCGCGGAGACGCGCCCTCCAGCCGACCCA
Source organism: Amaricoccus sp. W119 (assembly GCF_047275745.1). Lineage (NCBI taxonomy): Bacteria > Pseudomonadati > Pseudomonadota > Alphaproteobacteria > Rhodobacterales > Paracoccaceae > Amaricoccus > Amaricoccus sp. W119. The sequence goes on from NZ_JBKQWU010000003.1 coordinate 179,092, forward strand.
CGGCCTGACGGCGGGGCGCATGTCGAGCGGCGGAGCGGGCGGAGATGCTGCGCGCGCGACCGGGCGGATCGCCCCGGGGGTCGCGCTCGCCGGCCTGTTCGCCCTGACCGGATGCGGCTGGTCCGGTGGCGGCTGGTACGGTGGCGGGGACGCGGTTCCCGTGGCCGCGCCGTCGCCCGACAGCTTCTCCGCGCCCGCCGATGCGATCCCGCCGCTCCCCGAGGAGGGGATCGATCCGCGGGAGCTGCGCCAGTTCTATTCCGATGTGCAGCGCGATCTGATCGCGACCGGCCGGCTCAGGACCGACACGGCCCCTTCCGACGCGCCCTATGGCGTGCCCGAACTGGTGCGGGATTTCGAGCGGGTGGCGTTCTACAACGAATATACCAATGTCGACGGCGAACTGGTGCACGAGGAATCCTCCTATGTCCTCCGCCGCTGGGCCAAGCCGATCCGGGTCGCCGCGATGGCCAGCCCCGCGACGCCGAAGGACTCCGCGCGCGACCGCGGCAATGTCGCGGCCTATGCCCAGCGCCTCGCGCGGCTGACCGGCGCGGACATGCGCATGGCGGACGATCCGTCGGTGAACTTCCTCGTGCTCTTCATGAATTCCGACGAGCGCGAGCTATTCGCCGACCAGATCCGGCGCCGCTACCCGATCTTCGCGCCGGCGATCATGAACACCATGCGCGACGCGCCGCTCGACACGTTCTGCATCACCTATTCCTACGAGGACCCGTCCGATCCCGCGCTCTACGACGCCGTGCTGATCCTGATCCGGGCGGAGCATCCGTCGCTCACGCGGCTCTCCTGCGTGCATGAGGAGATGGCCCAGGCCATGGGCCTCATGAACGACAGCCCGGAGGCGCGGCCGTCGCTCTTCAGCGACAGCCTCGAATTCGCCCTGCTGACCGAGCATGATGAAATATTGCTCCGCATGCTCTACGATCCCCGCCTGAGCCCCGGCATGACGGCGGAGGAGGCGCGTCCGCTCCTCCCCGACATCGCCCGCGACGCCATCGCCGCGGAACAGCGCGACGGCGGCGCGCCGGCCCCGGCCGTGAACTGAGAGGAAGGCTTCCCATGTCGATCTTTGATTTCCTCCGTGGCGAGTTCATCGACGTCATCCACTGGACCGACGACACGCGCGACACCATCGTCTGGCGGTTCGAGCGGCAGGGTCATGCGATCAAGTACGGCGCCAAGCTGACCGTGCGCGAGGGGCAGGCGGCGGTCTTCGTCCATGAAGGCCAGCTCGCCGACGTGTTCGGCCCGGGGCTCTACGAGCTCCAGACCAACAACATGCCGATCCTGACGACGCTGCAGCACTGGGACCACGGATTCCAGAGCCCGTTCAAATCCGAGATCTACTTCGTCAACACCCGGCTTTTCACCGATCTCAAATGGGGCACGAAGAATCCGATCCTCTGCCGTGACAAGGAGTTCGGACTGGTCCGGCTGCGCGCCTACGGCACCTATACGATGCGGGTGACGGACCCGGGCAGGTTCCTGACCGAGATCGTCGGCACCGATGGCGAGTTCACGACCGAGGAGATCGAATTCCAGATCCGCAACGTGATCATCACGCATTTCAGCCAGCTGATCGCCGCCTCCGGCATCCCGGTGCTCGACATGGCGGCGAATACGCTCGACCTCGGCAAGCTCGTCGCCGACAGGATCTCGCCGCTGATCGCGGATTACGGGATCACGCTGCCCGCCTTCTACATCGAGAACGTCTCGCTCCCGACCGAGGTCGAGAGCGCGCTCGACAAGCGCACGGCCATGGGCGCGGTCGGAGATCTCAGCCGGTACACCGAATTCTCCGCCGCCGAGGCGATGACGAAGGCGGCCGCGAACCCGGACGGCGGCGGCGGGATGGCCGCCGGGATGGGCGCCGGCATGGGCATGGCGATGGGCGCCCGGATGGCCGAAGGCATGGGGCGAAGCGGCCCATGGGGCGCGGCGCCCGCGGCCGATGCGGCGCCGCCCCCGCCCCCGGGCGCCGCGACGCGGGTCTGGCACGTCGCAGAGGGTGGCGCCACGAAGGGCCCCTATTCCGAGGATGAGCTCGCGGTCATGGTCTCGGGCGGCGCGGTCACGGGCGAGACCTGGCTCTGGACGCCGGGCAGCGCCGACTGGAGGCGCGCGTCCGAAATTCCGGAAGTCGCCCGCTTCCTGAGCGCGACGCCGCCGCCCCCGCCCGCGGACTGAGGTCTCGCGGATGAGCGGTTCGGATTCCGGAAACCCGTGGACGGCGGGCTCGCCACCCCGCCCCGGCGGATCGGGCACGAGCGGCCCTTGGGGTCCGGCGCCCGCCGCTCCGGGGCCGGACTCTCCGGGGCCCTCCGCTCCCGGGCCTGACGCCCTACGCCCCTCCCCGCCTCCGACCGAAACGGTGGCCCCGCGTCCTCCCGCGCCGGAAGCCGCTCCAGCGGGGCCGGTGAAGCTCGAGGACCACCGCTTCCCCTGCCCGGCCTGCGGCGCGCCAATGCGGTTCCGGCCGGGCACGACGGCGCTCCGCTGCCCGCATTGCGGCCACGAGGAGCCGATTCCGGACGCACGTGGCGGCATCCCGGAACTCGACCTCCGCGGCGCGGCGGAGAAGGCGGTTCCCGCCGTCGAGATGGAGGATCTGCGCGTCGTCCGCTGCGAAAGCTGCGGCGCCGAGGTCGAGTTCGACGCCGATATTCACGCCAAGGTCTGCCCGTTCTGCGCCGCGCCGATCGTGACCGACACCGGGGTGCGCCGCTACATCAAGCCGCAGGCGCAATTGCCCTTCCTGCTGACCGAGGACGAGGCGCGGCAGGCGATGAACCGCTGGCTCGGCCGGCTCTGGTTCGCGCCGTCGAACCTCAGGGCCTATGCCCGCGCCGGCCGGGCGATGGACGGGATCTACGTCCCCTACTGGACCTACGACGCCGAGACGCGCACGCGCTACAGCGGCCAGCGCGGCAAGGTCCACTACGAAAGCCATCCCGTGCGGGTGCGGGTGAACGGACGGACCCAGACCCAGACGCAGCAGGTCGCGCGCGTCCGCTGGTATCCCGCGCAGGGCGCGGTGGCGCGGAACTTCGACGACGTGCTCGTGCTCGGCTCCAACAGCCTGCCGAAGCGCTACACCGATGCGATCGCGCCCTGGGATCTCTCGGCGCTCTCCGCCTATGAGCCGCGGTTTCTCGCGGGCTTCCGCGCCGAGGGCTATTCGGTCCCGGTCGAACAGGCTTACGGCGAGGCGAAGGAGATCATGGACGAGGTGATCCGGCAGGACATCCGTCGCGACATCGGCGGCGACCGGCAACGGATCGGCGCGATGGAGACGAGCGTCGGCGCGCTCACCTTCAAGCACGTGCTGCTGCCGGTCTGGGTGGCGGCCTACCGCTATCACGGCAAGAGCTACCGCTTCGTGGTCAACGGCCGCACCGGCGCGGTGGAGGGCGAGCGGCCCTATTCGTCGATGAAGGTCTTCTTCTTCGTCCTCGCCATGGTGCTCGCCGCCGTCGCCGTCGCCTATCTGCAGGTCGCGTCCTGAGGCGCCGGCCGGTTCCGGCGACGCGTTCGTTGGCGCGGCCGGCCTCGTGAAGCTCCGGGCCGGACCGGAACCTCAGCCGATGCTGGCGGCGATCTGTTCGACGCTCACGCCTTCCTTCACCTCGCGGAGCCGCGCATAGACAAGGGCGGTGAATATGGCGAAGAGCGCGTAGTAGATCGCCGAGACGAAGGATTCGACCAGCACCGACAGGGCGAAATTGTTCTCGACCGCGTAGAGCGCCGACCCCGCGAGCATGGCGAGGCCGACGATGACGACCCCCATCAGCAGGACGGCCCCGGCGAGTTGCCAGCGATAGCCTTCGGTCAGTTCCTGCGCCCGGCCGAGCCCGCGCCAGCCCGAATTCTCGAAGACCACCGCCTCGACCCAGGGCAGGAAGCGCGCGACGACGTAGAGGCCCGGCACGATCAGGAGCGCGAAGCCAAGCCCCGCGAGCACGCTGATCACGATCCCGAGCACGGCGATCGGCAGCAGGTGCCGCGCCGCCTGCCGCGCGTACTGCCCGACGGAATGCGTCTTGCCGATCACCGCGTCGAGCGCGACGAGGCAGAGCACGCCGACGACGAAATAGCTCAGCACCATGCTGAGCGAGCCGAGCATCAGCGCGCCGAAGCTCGGCACGGCCGGCATCGCGGCCTCGCCTCCCTCGGCCATCGGCGCCGCCGGCCAGGCGGCCCGGTTCAGGAGCGAAAGCGCCAGGGCCGGAACGAAGGCCATCGGAAACACGGTCGAGAATTTCGCGAGAAGGAGGCCGAAGGATTGCGCGACGATGCGTCCGGCCCCGAGTGGCGGCGGCGAAGGATGGCTCACGGGCGAGATGCTCCCTGCGGTTTCGATCCGGGCCCGCGGAGCGGCCCCGCCCGAGACCTAGCGGATCGGCCGGCGGGAGAGAAGTGCGCGGAAGCGCCCAGTGTCCCGAATGAGCCCGGTCCCGAATGACCCCGTCCCGGATGACCCCGGTCTCGGATGACTGGCTCAGGCGAAGGCGTCGGGCCGCGCCTCGCGCGCCATGTGGTCGAGCACCGCGTTGACGAACTTCGATTCCTTGCCTTCGGGATAGAAGGCCTTGGCCACGTCGACGAATTCGGTGATCGTGACCTTGGGCGGCGTGTCGGTCGCGACAAGCTCGGCCCCCGCCGCGCGGAAGAGCGCGCGCAGGGTCGGATCGATCCGGTCGATCGGCCAGCGCGCCACAAGCCCGCGATGCGTCAACTGGTCGATGCGCGCCTGTTCCGAGACGGTGGCGTTCAGAAGGCGGCGAAAGTGGTCGAGATCCGCTTCGGCATATGCCACGCCATCGATCTCCGCGCCCATCCGATGCGTTTCGAACTCGCGGAGCACGGTATCGAGCCCCACATCGGCGGCCTCCATCTGGAAGAGCGCCTGCACGGCATAGAACCGCGAGGCCGAGCGCATGCGCCGGCCCTGGGCGGCGGTGGGTTTCGGACCTGGCGGCGGGCTGGAGTCCATCACGAATCGACCGTCTGGACCCCGGCCGGCCGGAAGCCGGCGCCGGAGAGGCGTCCGGCCTTGGCAAATCGCCGCGCGAGGGCGACGAGATGCATCGCCGCGATCGCGGCGCCGCCGCCCTTGTCCTGCCCGGCCGCTTCCGCGCGGACCCGCGCCTGTTCCTCGTTCTCGACCGTGAGAATGCCGTTGCCGATGCAGAGCCCGCCGAGGCCGAGCAGCGTCAGCCCGCGCGAGGAATCGTTGCAGACTGTCTCGTAATGGGTGGTCTCGCCCCGGATCACGCAGCCGAGTGCCACGAACCCGTCGAAACCGTCGTCGCGGCTCGCGAGCCGGATCGCGGTCGGAACCTCGAGCGCGCCCGGCACCTCGATCGTCTCATGCGTGGCACCCGCCGCCTCGATCGCCGCGCGCGCGCCCTTGAGCAGCTCGTCGGCGATGGCACGGTAGAACGGGGCGACGACGATCAGGAATTTCGTCGGCTCGTCGAAACTCGGGGCGGACAGACCCTCGTGGTCCAAGGTGCTGGCCATGGTTCAGCCTCCGCTGGCGGGAATGGGGCGGGTGCCGGTGATCGAGAGCCCGTAGCCTTCGAGCCCGACGATCTTCGGCATCGGCGAGTTGGTGAGCAGCAGGATATCATGCAGGCCGAGCGCGTTCAGGATCTGCGCGCCCACGCCGTACTGGCGCAGCTTCTCGGGCGAGACGTGATCGCCGAGATCGACCGCGCTCGCCATGTCGCGCAGGAGCACGAGCACGCCCCGGCCTTCGCCCGCGATCGCGAGCATCGCATCGCGGAGCTGGTGGGACCGGCCGGCGTGAATTCCGAGCATGTCCTCGATCACATTGGCGGCGTGCATCCGCACGAGCACCGGCTCCGGCGTCGAGAGATCGCCCTTGGAGAGCACCAGATGCTCCGCCCCGCTCGCCGTGTCGGCGAAGACCCTGAGCTGCCAGTCGCCGCCGAATTCCGAGGTGATGCGGCGCACCGCGGTCTCGCGGACCAGATTGTCGTGGCGCAGCCGGTAGGCGATCAGATCGGAGATGGTCCCGACCTTGAGCCCGTGGCGCTGCGCGAACTGGATGAGATCAGGCAGCCGGGCCATCGTGCCGTCGTCGTTCATCACCTCGCAGATCACGCCGGCGGCGTTGAGCCCTGCGAGCCGCGGGATGTCGACCGCGGCCTCGGTATGGCCGGCGCGCACCAGCACGCCGCCCTCGCGCGCCCGGAGCGGAAAGACATGGCCCGGCGTCGCGATGTCCAGGGGACCGGAGCGCGAGTCGATCGCGACCGCCACGGTGCGGGCGCGGTCGGCCGCCGAGATCCCGGTCGAGATCCCTTCGCGCGCCTCGATCGAGACGGTGAAGGCGGTCTCGTGCCGCGAGGAATTGGACGCGGACATCTGGGGCAGGCCGAGCGCGTCGAGCCGTTCCGCCGTCAGGGCGAGACAGATCAGCCCGCGCCCGTAGGTCGCCATGAAATTGACCGCGTCGGGCGTGCACATCTGCGCGGGGATGATGAGATCGCCCTCGTTCTCCCGATCCTCGTGGTCGACGAGGATGAACATCTTGCCGTTGCGCGCGGCATCGATGATCTCCTCGATCGGCGAGATCGCATCGTGATAGTCGGTCGACAATTCCATTCCTGGCCCCCTCACGTCAGCCCGCGCTGAATTCGGTAAGACGCGCGACATAGCGCGCCAACGTGTCGATCTCCAGATTGACCAGCAGTCCCGGCCGCGCCGCGCCCCAGGTGGTATGCGCCCGGGTATGCGGGATGATGTTCACGCCGAACTCCCGGCCATCGACCTCGTTCACCGTGAGCGAGGTTCCGTTGAGCGCGACGGAGCCTTTCGGCGCTATGTATCTCGCCAGCGCCTCGGGCGCGCGAAAGACGAAGCGCATGCTGTCGCCCTCGGGCGTCATGCTCACGATCTCGGCGCGGCCGTCGATGTGGCCTGAGACAATATGTCCACCGAGTTCGTCGCCGAGGCGGAGCGCGCGTTCGAGGTTCACCCGCGATCCCGCCGCCCAGGCCGTGCCCTCGGAGCGGATGTTGGTCCTGGCAACCGTCTCGGCGGAAATGTCCACGTCGAACCAGCCACCGCCTTCCGTGCGCGCGCCGCGGTCCACAACCGTGAGGCAGACGCCGTCGCAGGCGATCGAGGCGCCGAGCGCGATCGAGTCGGAGGCATAGACCGTCCGTATCCGGGCGCGAAGGTCGCCCCGGTCCTCGAGACGCTCGATCTCGCCCATGTCGGTCACAATTCCGGTGAACATCGGAGGGTCCCGGTCGCTCGTTTGGCTCAGGCCCAGCGTCCTAAACCTCGGCGTCCCGGTCGGCAAGGGAGGATTGCCGGGAGACCCATCGGTGCGGATCGGCAACAATCGCGCCGCCTCGCGCACCGTCCCGGCGCGCCGTGTCTGGCTTCGCCGTCGCAAACCCGCTAGCCTCGCCTGCCAAGCCCGGGCGGTGATCCGGGAAAGAGGCCAACGAGCGGACAAGAGGCAATCGATGCGATTGAGGGCGAAAGCCGCGGCGCGCCTGCTGGGCGTGATCCTGATCGGCGCGCTGGCGGGCTGTACCATGCCGCGCTCGGGCCCCACGGCGAGCGATCTCAGGTCGCCGAGCGTCGATCCCTCGTTCAACATGCATACCGTGGAGGTGACGCCGGTGATCGCGACGATCACCCGCGTGGACACGCCGCTCGGCTTCCCGGGTTCCATGACCGGCGCGGGGGTGGTCTCGCCCGACACGATCGCGCCCGGCGACCGTCTCGCGGTCACGGTCTGGGAGAATGTGAGCACCGGCCTGCTCGCCGGAGTCGGACAGAAGAACACGCCGCTCGCCGATTTGCAGGTGGACCAGTCGGGCCACATCTACGTGCCCTACGCCGGCCGGATCGACGCGTCGGGGCTCACGCCCGACCAGCTTCGCGCGAAACTCGTGGAGAGCCTTCAGGGCCAGACGCCCGATCCGCAGGTCGAGGTGCGCCGCGTGGCCGGCGACGGTTCGACCGTCGCGGTGATGGGCGAGGTCGAGACGCCCGGCGTCTACCCGATCGAGGCGCCGACCCGGCGGCTCTCGGCGATGCTGGCGCGGGCCGGTGGCGCGCGGGTGCCGATCGAGGTCGGTCAGGTGAAGCTCGAACGCGCCGGGACGACGGGCCGCGTCTGGCTCCGCGACCTCTACGACAATCCGCGCGAGGACATCGCGCTCCGACCCAACGACCGGGTGATCGTCGAGACCGACCGGCGCGCCTTCACCGCGCTCGGCGCGACGAGCCGGCAGAGCCGCGTGAACTTCACCGAGCGCGACATGACCGCCCTCGAGGCGATCGCCGCCGCTGGCGGTCTGGACGGTCGGGCGGCCGATCCGACTGGCGTCTTCGTCTTTCGCGAGGAGAATTCGGACATCGCAAACCGCGTCCTCGGCCGCGGCGATCTCGCCGGGCCGCAGCGCATGGCCTATCTGATCGATCTGACGGAGCCCGAGGGGCTGTTCGCGGCGCGCGATTTCATCATCCGCGACGGCGATACCGTCTACATGACCGAGGCGCCCTTCGCCTCCTGGAGCCGCGTGCTCGCGGTCGCCATCACCGCGGTCAACCTCTCCGCCTCGGTCGACCGGCTCGCCGACTGATCCCCGGCCTTTGGGGCGTCTCCGGGCCCGCCCGCCGCTACTCCCGGACCCAACGCGTCCGCGTGTCGGGTCCGACGCGCGTGACATCGGCGATCCGGTAGCGCGGCGCGAGCGCGAGCGACTCGAGACCGATCGCCCCCACGCCCGGCAGCCCTTCGGCGCCGATCACGATCCCGGCGGTGTAGCAGATCACCTCGTCGACCAGCCCGGCCTCGATCAGCGCGCCGGCCAGCCGTCCGCCGCCCTCGCAGAGCACCCGCGTGAGCCCGCGCTCGCCAAGAAGCCTCATCATCGCGGCGAGGTCCATCTGGCCATCCGGCTGGAACGGGACCTCGATCAGATCGGCGCCCATCTCCGTCCATGCCGTGCGCCGCGCCTCTTCCGCCTCCGCGTGATGGCAGAGCCAGAGCGGCACCTCGCCCGCGGTCTGGCCGATGTAGCTCGACCGGGGCAGCGCGAGAGAGCCCGTGACCACCACACGGACCGGGTTCGCATCGCCGATGCCGAGGCCCCGCACGTTGAGCCGGGGGTCGTCGTCGCGCGCGGTGGCGGCCCCGACCAGCACCGCGTCGGCGCGCGCGCGCATCAGATGGACCTCGGCCCGCGCCCAGGGCCCGGTGATCCATTTGCTCTCGCCCGAAGCCGTGGCGATTCGGCCGTCGATGGAGGTCGCGAGCTTCAGCGTCAGCGTCGGACGGCCGGTCCGGATACGCTGGAGAAAGCCCCGGTTCAGCGCCTCGGCTTCCTCGGCGAGACAGCCGACATCGACCGTGATGCCCGCCGCCTTGAGCGCGGCGAGCCCCTCGCCGTTCACCCGCGGGTCCGGGTCGCCGATCGCGACGACGACGCGCGCGACGCCCGCGGCGATCAGCGCGCCCGCGCAGGGACCGCCGCGGCCCGCGTGCGAGCAGGGTTCCAGCGTGACATAGACCGTGCCGCCCCGCGCACCGTCGCCCGCCTGCGCCAGCGCCATCGCCTCGGCATGCGGCCGGCCGCCGTCCTGGGTCCAGCCGCGGCCCACCACCGCGCCCGCCTGCGAGACGATCACGCAGCCGACGGCGGGGTTGGGCCACACCCGCCCGAGCGCGCGCGCGCCAAGGCCGAGCGCCGCGCGCATGAAGCCCGCGTCCAGATCTGAAAAGGCCATGATATTCAGTTGTCGTCCTGTACCGCCGGCGCCGGTCGAAGTTCGGACACGAAGTCTTCGAAATCGTCGGCCGCCTGGAAATTCTTGTAGACGCTTGCGAAGCGCACATAGGCGACGGTGTCAATCCGTGCCAGCGTCTCCATCACGATGGTCCCGATCGTATCCGAGGGAACATCGGTCTCGCCGAGCGATTCGAGACGCCGGACGATGCCGGAGATCAGCTGGTCGAGCCGCTCGACCTCGATCGGGCGCTTCTGCATCGCGATCCGGATCGACCGTTCGAGCTTGTCGCGGTCGAAGGCCTCCCGCCGGCCGTTCTTCTTCACGACGACGAGATCGCGCAGCTGCACCCGCTCATAGGTAGTGAACCGGCCGCCGCAGGCCGGGCAGAAGCGGCGGCGGCGGATCGATACATGGTCCTCGGCGGGACGGCTGTCTTTGACCTGGGTGTCGATACTTCCGCAAAACGGACAGCGCATGCCCCATCCTTACCCGTGCTTCGGACCGGGAGCACTATAGGGACTGGACAACAGATTGGGTAGAGGCTTCGTCGCAACCACTACTGGCCGCGGGCGATCCGGCCGTCCGACCGGGATCGATCCGGGGGAGCATCGGGCTGGGCTGTGACCGATCGGCTACGCCGCGCGGCTTTCCGGGTACAGTCGCGCGGTCGGGTCTTGAAGGCGACCGGGCGCCCGCGGCATTGAGAACGCCCGAGTACCCCGGCGATGACACGCCGCCGCGCGTGTCCCCAGTCGCCCTCCCCCGCAAGTCTCCACCCCGCCGTCGCCGGAGGCGGCGCCATCCCACCGTCGCCGGAGGCGGCGCCATCCCACCGTCGCCGGATGCGGCGCCATCCCGACGCTCCACATCCATCTTGACGATCCGGCTTTGCCCGTTTATGCATGTTTCTGCATGAAGCCGTCGATTCTGCACTCCTAAGAAGAAAACCACCATGAGCAGTTTCCTGACATCCGAGCGCCTCGACGCGATCGAGGCGCGACTTCTCAGCGAGGGCCGGGTCGTCGCGGCGGAACTCGCGCGCGACTTCGCGACCTCGGAGGACACGATCCGGCGGGACCTGCGCGCGCTCGCCGCCGCCGGCCGCTGCCGCCGCGTCTATGGCGGGGCGCTGCCCGCCACGCCGTCGAAGGGGCCGATCAGCAGCCGCGCGCGCCTCGCCGCGCCGGTGAAGGAGGCGCTCGGCGCCGCGCTGGCGCGGCTGGTCGAGCCGGGCATGACGGTGTTCCTCGACACGGGCTCGACCAACCTCGCCGCCGCGCGGGCGCTGGCGGCCAGTTCCGACCTCGGCGGCGTCACGCTCGTGACCCATACGCCGGCGATCGCGGCGGCGCTGGTCGAGGCGCGGGGCGGGGCGCTCGTCGCGATCGGCGGCCGGGTCGATCCGGTGATCGGCGCCGCGATCGGCGCCCATGCGCTGGAGGAGATCGCCGGGCTCCGGCCCGACCTGCTCCTGCTCGGCACCTGCGGGCTCGACCCCGAGGGCGCGCTGACCGCGCATTCGGTCGAGGACGCCGCCGTGAAGCGCCGCCTCGCCGCCAACAGCGGCGCCGTCGCCACCGCCTGCGACCGGAGCAAGATCGGCACCGCCGGTCCGTTCTCCGTCATCGAACTCGCCGCCTGCGACACGCTCGTGATCGAGGCCGGCCTGCCCCAGACCGTACGGGACCGCCTGGCGGACATCGGTCCCGAGCTTATCGAAGTGGAAACCGTGTGATGACCGAAACCGCCCTGCCCCCCGCCCGCTCCGCGCTGATGCCCAAGGAACGCGTCGCCGTCTCGGTCGCCTTCCTCTTGAACGGCTATCTCGTCGGCAACTGGGCGCCCCGGATTCCGGTGTTCAAGACCCAGCTCGGCATCGACGAGGCGATGCTCGGCCTCCTGATCCTCGCCTTCGGCGTGGGCTCGCTCGTGACGATGCCGCTCGTCGGCGCCGTGATCGCGCGTGACGGGTCGCAGAGGATCCTGCGCGCGCTGACGCTCTGCCTCGCGCCCTCCTGGTTGTTCCTCGTCCTCGCGCCCGCCCTGCCCGTCGCCTTCGTCGGCGCCTTCCTGTTCGGCGGGATCATCGGCGGCATGGACGTGGCGATGAACGCCAACGCGGTCTCGGTCGAACGCTCGATGCGGCGCGCGATCATGTCGTCCTGCCACGGCTTCTGGAGCCTCGGCGGCCTCATCGGCGCCGCGACGGGCGGCGTGCTGCTCGGACAGTTCGGAGGCATGGCGCAGTCGGCGGTGATCGTGGTCGTCTGCGCCGCGCTGCTCGCGTTCATCTGGGGCGCGATCATGCGCGACCGCGCCGCGCCGCAGGCGGAGAAGCAGCCGCTGCGACTGCCGCGTCAGGCGCTCCCCTGGATTCTCGGCGCGATGGCGCTCCTCTGCATGATCCCGGAAGGCTCGGTGCTCGACTGGAGCGCGCTGTTCCTGCGCGACGAGCTTGACGCCTCGGTCGAGGTCTCGGGCTTCGCCTACGCCGCCTTCGCCGCGACCATGGCGGTGATGCGCTTCACCGGCGATCTGATCCGCGACCGGTTCGGCGCGATCCGGACCTTCCGGGTCTCCGCGCTGGTCGCCGCCGCCGGTCTCGTCGTCGCCGGCTTCGCGCCGAGCCCGAGCATCGCCATCGTCGGCTTCGCCGTCTCGGGTCTCGGCATCGCGAACCTTGTCCCGATCGCCTTCTCGGCGGCGGGCAATCTGCCGGGGCTGCCGCCGGGCGTCGGGATCTCGCTCGTCACCTTCCTCGGCTATTCCGGCATGCTCTTCGCGCCGTCACTGATCGGCTTCATCGCCGCCCATGTCGGCCTCGGACTGATCTTCGCCGTGCTGCCGGTGCTCTATCTCGTCGCCTTCGCCTTCGCGCATCATGCGCGAACCGCCGACATGGCCGAGGAGCACCGCTGACGAGCTAGCGATCCGGCAGGTTTTCGAGTCGGATCGGCGTGCCATGCGGCGTCGCCTCCGCCGCGCGCTGCCAGTCGCGGGCAAGCCGCGCCACATCCTCGGCGGAGGCCACGCCGGCCTCCGCCAGCATCTTTTCCAGCGCGCCGAGCCAGGCCTCGTAATAAGGCCCGCCGCCCGCGCATTCCGCGCCCAGCGCCTCCGCCCAGGCATTTCCGTCGAAGAGCCCCCGGTCGCGGAGCAGCACGGCGAGCGCGAAGGCCTTCGCCTCCCAGGGCGCGGCGAAGACCGGCTCGCCCGGCCGCTCGACCGGCAGAGGCATGTCGGATGGGTTCGTGTCGGGCAAGTTCGTGTCGGCCAAGTTCATGCCGGGCGGAGTCATGTCAGGCGGGTTCAAGATAGCTCTCCCAGGCATCGACCGAGACCTCCGAACCGGGCTCGGCATCCGCGCCCCAGAGATCCTCGCCCCGGAAGACGACGGTATAGACCCACTCCGGATTTTCCCCCCTTCGATCGGCATTGGTGTCGGGAAAGACGAAACCGCCCTGCACGGTCTCGACCACGCCGGTCTTGTCGCGCGCGTACGCCGGCAGGCGGGTATGCCCCGCCGGATTCATCGACCGCGTCCGCACCCGGTCGCCCGCGGCGAAACGGGCGGGCGCCCCGACCTCGCGATCGCAGGGCCCACCGCGCTTCAGAGCGGCTGCGACGGTTTCCGCGCGCAACACACGCGGCGCCTCGGGACCCGGCCGCAGCGGATGGCCGGCCGCGCGCTCGTCGGCGCCGACGAAGCCGTGGCGTTCGAGCAGCTTTTCCAGCGCGCGCACCCAGATCTCGTAATAGCTCGACCGGTAGTAGGTGACCCAGGGCAGGGTCTCGCGCGCGTGCCGGCTCTCGTCGATCGTCCAGGCGCCGAGCGCGCCGCAGGCGAGCGTGACCGCGAGCGCCCGCGCCTCCCAGGGCGCGTGAAACAGTGGCTCGTCCGCCTCCGGCTCGACCGGGCCGAACCCGTGCCGCCCGCCGAGATCCTGCGGCCCGTTCATCGCCCCGCCCCCGGAACGTTCGTGGCCGGCGATGCGGCGAGCGCCGTGCCGATCATCGCATCGCGGCCGACGAGATCGGCGAGTTCCTCAAGGCCCAGCCCCTCGGTCCCCTCGGGCCGGAGCGGCACGACGAGATAGCGAAGCTCGGCCGTCGAATCCCAGACGCGGATCCTGGTCGCCGCCGGAAGGTCCAGCCCGAACTCCCGCAACACGCCGCGCGGATCGCTGACCGCCCGCGCGCGATAGGGCGGCGCCTTGTACCAGACCGGCGGCAGCCCCAGCACCGACCACGGGTAGCAGGAGCAGAGCGTGCAGACGACGAGGTTGTGCGTGTCCCCGGTGTTGAAGACCGCGCGCATATGCTCGCCCTGCCGCCCGGCGTAGCCCATCTCCGTGATCGCCGCCGTCGCATCCTCGCGCAGCCAGTCGGCGAAATCCGGCTCCAGCCACGCCCGCGCCACCACCCGCGCGCCATTGCGCGGCCCGACCTTCGAGACATAGGTCTCGATGATCGCGTCGAGCGCCGCCGGGTCGATCAGGCCCTTCTCGGTCAGGATGGTCTCGAGCGCCATCACCCGCGCCGTCATCGGATCGAGGTGATTGTCGGGCCCATGGTCGTGACCGTGATCATGACCGTGATCGTGCCCCGGATTCTGCCCCGGATTCTGCTCGTGATCGTGCGGCATCGGCGCCTCTCCCCCGGGCTGCGATTGCGGACGGCGTGGCGCCCGTCTATAACTGCTTATCAGACGCTTAGGCGCCCCGGAACAGGATCGCTTTCCCTTGACCGACACTCCCGACGACGAGACTCCCGATCAGGAGCCCGAAGCTCCGCGCCCGTCCCACAGCGGACCCGCCATCGCGATCGAGTCGGAGATGCGCACCGCCTATCTCGACTATGCGATGAGCGTGATCGTCAGCCGCGCGATCCCCGATCTGCGCGACGGGTTGAAGCCCGTGCATCGCCGCATCCTCTATGCGATGAACGAGACCGGCAACACGCATGACAAGCCCTATCGCAAGAGCGCGCGCCCCGTCGGCGACGTGATGGGCAAGTATCACCCCCACGGCGACAGCGCGATCTACGACGCGCTCGTGCGCATGGCACAGCCGTTCTCGATGTCGCTGCCGCTTCTGGACGGTCAGGGCAATTTCGGCTCGATGGACGGCGACGCTCCGGCGGCGATGCGCTACACCGAGGTGCGGCTCGACAAGCCGGCCGACTATCTGATGGCCGACATCGACAAGGATACGGTCGATTTCCAACCGAACTACGACGGCAAGGATCTGGAGCCCTCCGTCCTGCCGGCGCGCTTCCCGAACATGCTGGTCAACGGCGCGGGCGGCATCGCGGTCGGCATGGCGACGAACATCCCGCCGCATAATCTCGGCGAGGTGATCGACGCGACGCTGGCGCTCATCGAGAATCCCGACCTCGGCGTCGCGGAGATCATGGAATATATCCCCGCACCGGATTTCCCGACCGGCGGCATCATCCTCGGCCGCGCCGGCGCGCGGAAGGCCTATCACGAGGGCCGGGGCTCGGTGATCATCCGCGCCCGCACGAAGATCGAGGAGATCCGCAAGGACCGTTTCGCCATCGTCGCGACCGAGATCCCCTATCAGGTCAACAAGGCGACGATGATCGAGCGGATCGCCGAGCTCGCCCGCGACAAGAGGATCGAGGGCATCGCGCATGTGCAGGACGAGAGCGACCGTTTCGGCGTGCGCGTCGTCGTCGAACTGCGCCGCGACGCGACGCCCGAGGTGGTGCTGAACCAGCTTTTCCGCTTCACGCCGATGCAGACCTCCTTCGGCTGCAACATGCTGGCCTTGAACGGCGGGCGGCCGGAACAGCTCGATCTCCGCAAGTTCCTCACCTCCTTCCTCACCTTCCGCGAGGAAGTGGTCGCGCGCCGCACCGCCTTCGAACTGCGCAAGGCGCGGGAGCGAGCGCATATCCTCTGCGGCCTCGCCGTCGCCGTCTCGAACGTGGACGAGGTGGTGGCGACGATCCGGTCCTCCGCCGATCCCGCGGAGGCGCGCGAGCGGCTGATGACGCGCCGCTGGCCGGCCGAGGACATCGCGCCCTATATCCGGCTCATCGACGACCCGAGCCACCGGATCAACGAGGACGGCACCTACAACCTTTCCGAGACCCAGGCCCGCGCGATCCTCGATCTCCGTCTCCAGCGCCTGACCGCGCTCGGCGTCAAGGAAGTGACCGACGAACTCGAGGAACTGGCGGGCAGGATCCAGGACTATCTCGACATCCTCGCGTCGCGCGCGCGGATCATGGAGATCATCTCGAACGAGCTCCGCGAGGTCCGGACACTCTTCGCCGTGCCGCGCCGCTCCGAGATCATCGAGCATGACGCCGATCTCATGGACGAGGATCTGATCGAGCGCGAGGACATGGTCGTGACCGTGACCTCCGGCGGTTACATCAAGCGCACGCCGCTGACCGAGTACCGCGCCCAGCGCCGGGGCGGCAAGGGCACGCAGGGGATGGCCACGAAGGACGAGGATTTCGTCACCACGCTCTTCGTCGCCAACACCCATACCGCGCTCCTGTTCTTCACCACGAGCGGGATCGTCTACGAGCTCAAGACCTGGCGCCTGCCGCTCGCCGCCCGCAATGCCCGGGGCAAGGCGATCGTCAACATCCTGCCGATCGACCAGGGCACCTCCATCGCCGCGATCATGCCGGTCGACGTGCCCGAAGAGGAGTGGTCGAAGCTCCAGGTCATGTTCGCGACCTCGGACGGCGACGTGCGCCGCAACGCGCTCGACGATTTCACCAATGTGAAGGCCAACGGCAAGATCGCGATGAAGCTGCCCGAGGGCGTCCGGCTCATCAACGCGCGGATCTGCTCCGAGGACGACGACGTGATGCTGACGACGAAGGCGGGGCGCGCCATCCGCTTCCCGACGCCGGATGTGCGCGTCTTCAAGGGCCGCGACTCGACCGGCGTCCGCGGCATCCGGCTCGCGAGCGGCGACGAGGTGGTGTCGATGGCGGTGATCCGCCATTTCGAGGCGACCGCCGAGGAGCGCGCCGCCTATCTCAAGCGCCGCCGGGCCGTGATGGGCGCGCCCGAGGAGGAGGTCGAGGCCGAGGAGGGCGAAGAGGCGGCCTCGGGCAACTTCGAGCTCGGCCAGGCCCGCTACGTCGAGATGTCGGAGGCGGAGGACCTGCTGCTCACCGTCACCGAGAAGGGCTTCGGCAAGCTCTCGTCGAGCCATGACTATCCGGTCCGCGGCCGGGGCGGTCAGGGCGTCGCCGCGATGGACCGCGCGATGCGGGGCGGGCCGCTCGTCACGCTCTTCGCCGTCGATCCGAACGACCAGATCATGCTCGCGACCGACGCTGGCCAGTCGATCCGCTGCCCGGTCTCGGACATCTCGTTCCGCTCCCGGGGCGCCGGCGGCGTTCGCGTCTTCCAGACCGCGGGTGGGGAGCGCGTCGTCTCCGTCGCACTCGTCGCCGAGGCGGGAGTCGATGTGAGCGGCGTCGATGGAAATGGCGGCGAGGAGGACGGCGGCGCGACGGGCGACGCGGCGGGTGACGGGGCGGCCCCGGAAAGCTGAAAGCGGGAGAAGCTTCCTCGGGAGCGCGGCGGCTTTCGCGCGCTCTCAGGCCTCCCCCCAGGGCGGGGTCGGCTGCTTCATCCCGTGCGCGCCGCGATACTCCGGCGACCGGGGCGGCGCCCAGCCGTCCAGCGTGCCTCCTGCGAGATCGTAGACTTCCACCGCGAGCGGCCGGCAGACGTCGAGCGGGTCGCGCGCCTCAGGCCCCCAGAGCGGAACCGAGAGGTCGCCGC
Organism: Amaricoccus sp. W119; assembly: GCF_047275745.1. Taxonomy (NCBI): domain Bacteria; kingdom Pseudomonadati; phylum Pseudomonadota; class Alphaproteobacteria; order Rhodobacterales; family Paracoccaceae; genus Amaricoccus; species Amaricoccus sp. W119. The sequence goes on from NZ_JBKQWU010000003.1 coordinate 196,682, forward strand.
CGGGGCAGGTCGAGAGCGCGCAGAGCAGATCCTGCTCGGCGAAGAACTCGAGATAGTCGCCGGGCTTCGCCGGACAGTCGCGCATGAAATACCGGTCCGCGTGATTGAGCCCGGTGCATTGGAAGACGTTCAAGACGTCATGGACGTCGAATTCCGTGAGCCCGAAGGGTGCGACCGCCCGGACCAGATTCGAGTGGCAGCAATGGTCGAAATCCTCGCCCGTCAGCAGCCGGTTCACGTAAGGATCGCATCGCGTGCCGAGCAGGTCGTGCACCCGCCCGCCGTATTCGTCCACGCCGTAGCCGGCGAGCGCATCCGCCGTGATCGTGACGAGCGGCCGCAGAAAGGGCAGCGTCGACCAGAGACGGTCGAAGACCGTCACATGCGCCGCCTGCAACTGCCGCGTCCGCGAGGCCCAGAGCCGCTCGCGCGGGTTGTGGCGGTTCCAGATGTTGAGGTCGCCAACCTGCGGCCCCTCGGGTGCCACGATGCGGAAAACCTGCCCCGCGGCGACGTGCCACGCCCGGCCGGTCCGGATCGGGATCACGAAGCTTTCCGCCAGTTCGCGCTCCGCGCCGGCGATCCGGGTGTAGAAATCGCGGTCGAGCGCGAGGGCGGAGCCCTCTCCCGCCTGATAAGCCGCCGGAAAGTCGCGTGTCATCGTCCCCTCCTGTCCTCGGGCCCCGAGCTTGGCCGATGCCGCCGCCGCCCCGCAACCGCCTTCCGCGGCCCCGGCCGATGGCGCTAGACTGCCGGATGGCGACAAAGACGCGTCGGACAGGGAGAGAAACATGGGAAAGCGCGACGAACTGATCGCGGACTACGCGGCCGACATCTCCGGGAAATGCGGACAGACCCCCGACATGGAGCTTCTGACCCGGGTCACGATCGGTTGCGGCCCCTCGATCTACCGGGCGGATTCGACGCTCGTGGCCGGGTCGGACCCCGAGGAACTCGAGCGGATCGAGAAGAACTTCCTGATTAAGAAGCTCGGCCTCGCCGGCGGGCCCGAACTCGCGCAGGGCATCCAGGCGGTGATCCAGACCTATGGCCCGTCGAACCCGCGCAAGCATCGCGCCGTGGTCTATTATCTGCTGACGAAACATTTCGGCCGCGAAGCCGTCTACGCCTGAGGCTCGGCGCCCGGGCAGCCCCTCGGAACTGGCGTGGCGACCCCGGCGGGCAAGCCGCCCCCGATTGGCGGGGGCGGTAGAGAGGGCGGGCGCGGACGGCCCGCCCCGCTGGTCTCACATGTGAAGCATCTTCCCGTAGGCGTCGAGCACCGCCTCGTGCATCATCTCCGACAGCGTCGGGTGCGGGAAGACGGTGTTCATGAGCTCCTGCTCGGTCGTCTCGAGGCTCCGGCCGACCACATAGCCCTGGATCAGCTCGGTCACTTCCGCGCCCACCATATGCGCGCCGAGAAGCTCGCCGGTCTTCGCGTCGAAGACGGTCTTGATCATCCCCTCGGGCTCGCCGAGCGCGATCGCCTTGCCGTTGCCGATGAAGGGGAAGTGCCCGACCTTGACCTGATAGCCGAGCTCCTTGGCCTTCGCCTCGGTATAGCCGACGCTCGCCACCTGCGGCTGGCAGTAGGTGCAGCCGGCGATCGCCTCGGGCTTGGTCGGATGCGGATGCTGGCCGGCGATCAGCTCGGCGACCATGACGCCTTCGTGCATCGCCTTGTGCGCGAGCCAGGGCGCCCCGGCGAGATCGCCGATAGCATAGAGCCCGTCAACGCCGGTGCGGCAGTATTCATCGACCACGACATGGGTCCGGTCGACCTTCACGCCCGCTTCCTCGAGCCCGAGGTTCTCGACATTACCGACGATGCCGACGGCGGAGATGACAGTGTCGAATTCCTCGGAAGTCTCCTTCCCGCCGGTCTCGATCGTCGCGACCACCTTGTCGGCGCTCCGCTCGAGCTTCTTGACGGTCGATTTCTCCAGGATCGTCATGCCCTGCTTCTGGAACTGCTTCTTGGCGAAACCGGAGATCTCGGCATCCTCGACCGGCAGCACGCGGTCGAGCACCTCCACCACGGTCGTCTTGGCGCCGAGCGTGTTGTAGAAGCTCGCGAATTCGATGCCGATCGCGCCCGAGCCGATGACGAGCAGCTTCTTCGGCATGTGCGGCGGCACCAGCGCGTGGCGGTAGGACCAGACGCGCTTGCCATCGGCCTCGAGGCCCGGCAGGTCGCGGGCGCGGGCGCCGGTCGCGAGGATGATCGCCTTGGACCCGGTGATCTCTTCCTCGCCCTTGTCGGTCTTGACCGAGACCTTGCCCTTCCCGGCGAGCCGGGCGTCGCCCATGATCACGTCGATCTTGTTCTTCTTCATCAGGAAGCCGACGCCGGAGTTCAGCTGCTTCGCGACGCCGCGCGAGCGCTTCACCACCGCGTCGAGATCGTAGCCGACATTCTCGGCCTTCAGCCCGAATTCCTTGGCGCGATGCATGAGGTGGAAGATTTCCGAAGTCCGGAGCAGCGCCTTGGTCGGAATGCAGCCCCAGTTGAGGCAGATCCCGCCGAGATTCTCCCGCTCGATCACGCAGGTCTTCAGGCCCAGCTGCGCGCAGCGGATCGCGGCGACGTAACCGCCCGGACCGCTTCCGATCACCACCACATCATAGGTCTTACCGGCCATATCTCACATCCCCCGGGGAAACACGCGTGTTCCCGCGCTTCTAAACGGTTTGAACGTCCTGGGCCAGTGCGACCCAGGACTGTCGTCTTACAGCGTTTCCCCGGTGTCAACCGGGCGGCGCGCGCGAAGCCGATTCGAGGTCACGTCGAGGCTCAGGCCGCGCGGGCCCGGGCGACCGCCTCGGCGTAGCCCCCGGCGTCGAGATAGGCCTGCTCGTCCCGGGTACAGATCCGGCCGAGCGCCGCGTTTCGCGTGGGGAAACGCCCGAATCGCCGAATCACGTCGCGATGCGCGCGCGCGTGGACGAGGCTTTCCGGGTCCTCGACCGTCATGAACATCCGCACCGACCGCGCCTGGTCGGAGCCCATCTCCGAATGTTCGAGCGGGAGATAGAAGAACTGCCGCTCGACCTCGGACACCTGACGGTCCTGACCGAAGCCGATCGCGCGTTTCGCGACCCGGCGCGCCTCGCGGTCGCTCGCGAAGGCGCGCGCCTCGTTCCGGAACATGTTGCGCGGGAACTGATCGAGCAGGATCAGGAGCGCCAGCGTCCCGCGCGGCTTGACCACCCAGCGATCGAGCCGGCCCGCGCTCGCCTCCTCCCAGAGATCGGCGTAGCGGGCGCGGATGTCGTCATCGAGCCCGGCGGGCGGGTCATACCATCCCTCCGGGCCGATCTTCTCCAGCCAGAATTCGAGAATTTCCTCGGCGCGTTGGTCCATTTCCTCCTCCTTCGATGGGCGTCGGTGACCTCCGCGCCCTTCCTATTGGTTCTCGTTCCCACTCTCGTTCCCAGGCGTCTCGGGCGCCCCGGTTTCCTGCCGCCGCTCGGAGGCGACCGCCTGCGCGACCTCGACCGCGACGGGCGAGGCCTGAGGTAGAAACGGCGGATAGCTGGCCGCTGTTCCCCCGGTGGGCGAGGCGCGCCGCGTCATCCGGTAGATCGCATAGACCGCGACCAGCCCGAAGAGCACCGCGAGGTAGAAGAAATACCCACCCGGTCCCATCGCCGTCATCAGCCAGCCGATCACGAAGGGGCCGCTGATCGCGCCGAGCCCGTTGATGAACAGGAGCCCGCCCGAGGCCGCCGCCATGTCCGCGGGCTCGAGAAAATCGTTCGTATAGGCGATCAGCAGCGCATAGAGCGGGTTCGCCACCCCCCCGATGAAGAAGCCAAAGATGAGCAGTGTCCAGGCGTTCGGCGGCGCCACGGTGGCGAGCGCGGTGAGCGCGGCGCCGAAGGCCGTGAGCCCCGCGATCAGGATGCGCCGGTCCATCCGGTCGGAGGCCCGGCCGATCGGCACCTGGCAAACGAGCCCGCCGAAATAGATCACCGCGACGAAGGCCGCGATCTCGCCCACGTCGAGCCCGCGCTCGGTGCCGAAGACCGAGGCCATGCCGAAGACCGCCGCGAAGACGCCGCCGAGCGCGAAGGTGCCGACGCAGCCGAGCGGCGAGATCCTGAAAAGCTGTCCCAGCGTCATCCGCTTCGTCGTGCTGTAGGGCGGCGCCGGGCTCGCGGAGAGCAGGATCGGCGGGAACGACACCGAAACAAGCACCGACATGATGATGAAGAGCGTGTAGCCGCCGGGATCGGCCACGTTGAGGAGCCCCTGCGCGGTGATGACCCCGACCATCTGGACGATCATGTAGAGCGAGAGCGCCTGGCCCCGGGTCTCGTTGCTCGACGCCTCGTTGAGCCAGCTCTCGGCGACGACGTAGATCCCGGCGAAACAGAAGCCCACGAGCAGGCGCATCGCCGCCCAGAGCACCATATGGGCATCGGCGGCGTAGAGGATGAAGGCCGCGGCCACGAGCGAGGCGAGCGCCGAGAAGACTCGGACATGGCCGACGCGGCGGATCAGATTCGCCACGACCCGCGTGCCGACGAGGAAGCCCGCGTAATAGGCGCTCATAACCCAGGCCATGGAAGTCGGCGCGAATCCCTCGATTCCGCCCCTGATGCCCAGAAGCGTCCCCTGCATGCCGTTTCCGATCATCAGGAACATCATTCCGAGCAGGAGCGCCCAGGAAGTCTTGAGTACCGCCGTCATCCGCGCCGCCGTCCATTGCCTTCCGGTCCACGCGGGCCCGGCCCAGTACCACCTGGGGAAGCGCAGCTTATCCCAACTCCCGTCATGGGCGACAGGGGAATACGCGCGGGATAGTCCACACCGAAGGCGCGACGATCCGCCGCGGGCGCGGGCGGGAGCGTCGCGCCCACTACTCCGGCAGCAGCAGCGAACTGTCGCCGTAGGAGAAGAAACGGTACCGCTCCGCGACCGCGTGCCGGTAGATCTCGCGGATGCGCCCGACACCCATCAGCGCCGAGACGAGCATGAGCAGCGTCGATTTCGGCAGATGAAAGTTCGTCATCAGGCCGCTCGTGACGCGAAACTCGTGGCCGGGCCGGATGAAGATATCGGTATCGCCGCGCCAGGGTGCGATCCGGCCGGGCGCCGTGGCCGCCGATTCGATCAGCCGGAGCGCCGTCGTCCCGACCGGGATCACGCGGTGCCCGGCGGCGCGCGTGGCCTCGATCGCCGCCGCGGCCTCGGGGGTGATCTCGCCCCATTCGGCATGCATCCGATGCGCCTCGATATTCTCTACCTTCACCGGCAGGAAGGTGCCCGCGCCGACATGAAGCGTCACGCGCGCCGTCTCGACGCCCCGCGCCGCGAGCCCCGCCAGCAGGTCCTCGTCGAAATGCAGCGAGGCCGTCGGCGCCGCCACCGCGCCGGGGCGGGCGGCGAAGACGGTCTGGTAATCCTCCCGGTCCCGGGCATCGACGGCGCGGCGCGTGGCGATATAGGGCGGCAGCGGCATCTCGCCCACGGCCTCCAGCGCGGCGTCGAGCCCCTCCCCCGCGCGGTCGAAGGCGAGGACGACCTCCGCCCCCTCCTTGTCGCGCACCTCCGCCGAGAGCGCGTCGCCGAAGCCTATCCGGTCGCCGACCGCGAGCCGCTTGCCCGGACGCGCCAGCGCGCGCCAGGTCCCGTCCGCCCCCGCCGCGATCAGCGTCGCCTCGATACGCGCCTCCGCGCCATTCGCCCGCCGCCGGACGCCCGCGAGCCGCGCCGGGATCACCCTGGTGTCGTTCAGCACCAGAAGGTCGCCCGGGCGCAGCCAGCGCCCGATCTCGGCGACCGTCGCGTCGGTGATCCGTTCCGGCCCGGCGACCAGCAGCCGCGACGCGGGGCGCGGCCTGACCGGACGCAGCGCGATCAGATCTTCCGGCAGGTCGAAATCGAAATCCTCGAGCCGCATCCCGCCCTCCCGGCCGCGCCCATGCAATCCCGCGCGGACCAGGGACCGCGCGCCGCGCCGCCTCTTATGCCCCCCACCCGGCGCCGGCAACCGGGCGCGACCGGCTTGGTCCCTGCTCGGGTCCCCCCTTGCGCCCCGGGCGCCCGCCCGGTCTGATCGGAACCGGAACAATTCGGGAGGATATCATGCTCAGCTCCGGCGACACCGCCCCCGGCTTCACCCTGCCCCGCGATGGCGGCGGCGAGGTCTCGCTCTCCGATTTCGCGGGCAAGCCCGTGGTCGTCTATTTCTACCCGCGCGACGACACCCCCGGCTGCACCACCGAGGCGGTGGAGTTCTCCGCCAACCTCGGCGCCTTCGAGGCGCTCGGCGCCGCGGTCATCGGCATCTCCAAGGACAGTGTGAAGAGCCACGACAAGTTTCGCGACAAGCACGGGCTCGGCGTGATCCTCGCCTCCGACGAGAACGGCGATACCTGCGAACGCTATGGCGTCTGGGGCGAGAAATCGATGTACGGCAAGACGTTCATGGGCATCACCCGGGCAACATTCCTGATCGGGCCGGACGGGAAGGTCGCGCGCGCCTGGCCGAAGGTTAAGGTCGCCGGCCATGTCGCCGAAGTCCTCGACGCGCTGCGGGCGCTCTGATTCCCCCGAGGTCCCGAACGGTTCCCGCTCACGAAAGGTTACCGATGCGTTACAGACCGGCCGCGGCCGCGAACTGGTCGCCCGCCGGCGCGCCGACCTCGCAGATCACGAGAAAAATGGCGTACATTCAAGACATTGGCTCAAGGCCGCCATCGATGCCTCCGCCGCGGACACGTCCGCGCGCGGTGCCGAGACCGGCGGATCTTCGCCGACGCGGACCCGATCGCATTGCTAAACGTTTACCGTCTTCTTAATCACCGGTCCTGATGGGGGCAGTGCAGCGAAAGCCTCAAAGCAGCAACGAGGTAAACGCATGGCGGGACCCGAACGCCGGCCGAATTGGGGCTTGTCCGCGATCCTGCCGGAAAAGCACATCACCATCCGTCAGGATGGCGGCGCCCGCCACATCATCATCGGCCCGTTCTCCCAGCTTCTCGCCGGCCTCGGCGGCGCGGCTTTCCTCGGCTACATCGCATTCTCGGCCGCCGCGCTGGTCAGCGAGTCCGTCGCGCCGCGCGCCGCGACGGAGGTGAACCCGCTCCGCGCCGCCTATGAGCAGCGGCTCGACGATCTCGCCGCCGAACGCGACGAGCGTGCCAGCGAGGCGCGGTCGGCCGAGGGCCGGTTCCAGCTCGCGATGAACCAGATCAGCCGCCAGCAGAGCGACCTCCTCGCCGCGGAGAGCGAGCGGCGCGAGCTTTCCGCCGCGCTCGACGCCATGCGCGACAGGCTGCGCGACGCCGTCTCGGCGCGGGATGCGTCCCTCGCCGCGAACTCGGCGACCGCGAACCTCGGAGCCGCCAACGCCGCGGCCGGGAGCCCGGAATTCCAGGCCGGCGCGACGCCCGGCGGCGATCTCGACGATACCGTCCGCGCGCTTTCCGCCCAGCTCCGCGACACCGCGACCGCGCGCGACACAGCGACCGCGCGAACCGCCGAACTGACCCGCGAAGTCACCGACATGCGGCTGCGCGCCGATCTGGCGGCGAAGCGTCAGGACCAGATGATCGACGAGGTCGAGCAGGCGGTCGCGATGTCCTTCGGCCCGCTCAGCAAGGCGATGTCGAACGCGGACATCGATGTCGACGCGCTGCTCGAGACGGTGCGCTCGAATTACTCCGGCGAGGGTGGCCCGCTGGAACCCGCGGTCGCGACCCGCGATTATGACGGCGGCGTTCGGAACCCGCGCCTCGGCGCGATGATGCGCGACCTCGATCAGCTGAACCTGCTGCGGGTCGCCGCGAACAAGGTTCCGCTCGCCATGCCCGTCAACGACGCCTACCGGCTGACGAGCGAGTTCGGCGTGCGCCGCGACCCCCGCGGCGCCGGCCGCCGCATGCATTCCGGCCTCGACCTCGCGGGCCCCAGGGGCACCGGCATCCACGCGACGGCCGACGGCGTCGTCACGACCGCGGGCGCCGAGCGCGGTTATGGCAAGGTCGTGCGGATCCGGCACGATCTCGGCTATGAGACGATCTACGCGCACCAGTCGAGCATCCGCGTGAAGGTCGGACAGCGCGTCTCGCGCGGTGACCGTATCGGTGATATGGGTAACACCGGGCGGAGCACTGGCGTGCATCTGCATTACGAGGTGCGGCTCAACGGCGCCGCTGTGAACCCTCTCCCCTACATGGAGGCCGCGCAGAATGTTCAGTAAGACCCGACCGAGCGAACCGCTACCGCAGCCGACCCCGACCCCGGAGCCGCGCGCCGACTTCAAGCCCTCCCCGGCCCCGAGCGCGGCCCCGTCGGCGAAGGCCAAGCCGGCCGCGTCCGTCCTCGCCTCCGACATCATGATCACCGGCAACATCCGCTCGACCGGCGACATCCAGGTCGAGGGCATGATCGACGGCGACGTGCGCGCCGAGGTGCTCATCATCGGCGAGAGCGCGACGGTGAAGGGCGAGATCGTCGCCGAGGAGCTGATCGTTCACGGGCGCGTCACTGGCCGCCTGCGGGGCGTCAAGATCCGCCTCAGCTCGACCGCCAAGGTCGAGGGCGACGTGGTGCACAAGACGATCGCGATCGAGAGCGGCGCCCATTTCGAGGGCTCGGTCCATCGCGAGGAAGATCCGCTCACCAAGGGTGCCAAGCCGCAGCCGCCGCGCATCACCGGACCCTCCTCGGTGGCCCCCGCCGAGATGGACGGCGCCCCCAGCTAGGCGCGCGGCCCACGCGCGAGCCCAGCCGCGCCGGCTTCGAAGGCAGGCGGCTCGGACACATGGGCGCCCGAAATTCTCTTGCCGATCCGCTCTGGTCCGCCGGGGCGGATTGTCTTAATTCGACGCTAAGCGTCAGCGAGAGAAGATCATGGCCCGCATACTCGTCACCTCGGCCCTGCCCTACATCAACGGCATCAAGCACCTCGGCAACCTGGTCGGCAGTCAGCTACCCGCGGATGTCTACTCCCGCTACATGCGCGCGCGGGGTCACGAGGTCATGTTCATCTGCGCCACCGACGAGCATGGCACCCCCGCCGAACTCGCCGCCGCCAAGGCGGGCGAGCCGGTGGCCGAATACTGCGCGCGGATGTGGCAGGTCCAGAAGGATCTCGCCGATGGTTTCCGGCTCTCCTTCGACCATTTCGGCCGGTCGTCATCGGCGCGCAATCATCGGCTGACCCAGCATTTCGCCGGCCTCCTCGCCGATGCGGGGCTGGTCGAGGAAGTGTCCGAGCGGCAGGTCTATTCGATCGACGACGGCCGCTTCCTGCCCGACCGCTACATCGAGGGCACCTGTCCGAACTGCGGCTACGAGCGCGCCCGCGGCGACCAGTGCGAGAACTGCACCAAGCAACTCGACCCGACCGACCTGATCAACCCCCGCTCGGCGATCTCGGGCTCCACCAACCTGGAGGTTCGCGAGACGAAGCACCTCTACCTGCGCCAGAGCCTGCTGCGCGACCGGCTGCGGGAATGGATCAACTCCAAGACCGACTGGCCGGTCCTGACCACCTCGATCGCGCATAAATGGCTCGACGATGGCGAGGGCCTCCAGGACCGCGGCATCACCCGCGATCTCGACTGGGGCATTCCGGTCAGGCGCGGCGAGGCCCCCTGGCCGGGCATGGAGGGCAAGGTCTTCTACGTCTGGTTCGACGCGCCGATCGAATATATCGCCGCGACCGCCGAATGGGCCGACGCGACCGGGCAGGACGACGCGGCGTGGCAGCGCTGGTGGCGCGAGGATCTCGGCGCCCGGGACGTGCGCTACGTCGAGTTCATGGGCAAGGACAACGTGCCCTTCCACACGCTCTCCTTCCCCGCGACGATCCTCGGCGCGAACCACGATGGCGCCGAGCCGTGGAAGCTCGTCGACTACATCAAGTCGTTCAACTACCTCAACTATGACGGCGGCAAGTTCTCCACGAGCCAGGGCCGCGGCATCTTCATGGATCAGGCGCTGGAGATCCTGCCCTCGGACTACTGGCGCTGGTGGCTGCTCTCCAACGTGCCGGAAAGCTCCGACGCCAACTTCACCTGGGACAGCTTCCAGGGCGGTGTGAACAAGGATCTCGCCGATGTGCTCGGCAATTTCGTGAGCCGGGTGACGAAATTCGCCCGCTCCCGCTTTGGCGACAGCATTCCCGATGGCGCCTACGGTCCCGACGAGCAGGCGGTCATCGCCGATCTCGGTCGCCGCCTCGCAGCCTATGAGGCCGCCATGGAGGCGATCGAGCTTCGCAAGGCGGCGCAGGAGTTGCGCGGGCTCTGGGTGGTCGGCAACGAGTATCTGCAGGGAGCGGCGCCCTGGGCGGCGTTCAAGACCGATCCGGCGCGCGCGGCGGCGATCACCCGCTTCGCCTTCAACCTGATCCGCCTCTACGCCGTGCTGAGCCGCCCCTTCCTGCCCGATGCCTCGGCCAAGATGCTGGAAGCCCTGAGCCAGCCGGACGACGCCTGGCCGGACGACATCGGTGAGGCGCTCGCGACGCTCCCGGGCGGACATCCGTTCTCGGTTCCCGATGTGCTGTTCCAGAAGATCGAGGATGCGCGCCGGAGCGAGCTCGAGGCGCGGTTCGCCGGAGTCTGAGCCGGGACAAGCCGGCGATTGATAACCCAACGCAAACAATTCCGTGATCCCGGGTCGATTGTTCAACGGATTTCGGGCACCTTCCCGTTCCATGCTTGACGAGTCATTTTCTTGATGAGGTACGGAATGGATCTGGAACTGCGTGACACCCCGAAACGGTACGGGCTGGTGAGCCGTGCGCTGCACTGGAGCATGGCGGCGCTCTTCGCCTGGCAATTCCTCGGCATCGTGGTCCGGGGCGTCGTCGCCAAGGACAGCGCGCTCGATCAACTCTTCCAGACGACCCATTCCCCCTTCGGATTCCTCCTGTTCCTGCTCGTCCTGATCCGCGCGCTCTGGACCCTGAGCAACCGACGGACCCGCCCGGCCTACGATCGCGGCCCGCTCGGGGTCGCCGCGCGCGCCGGCCACGCCGCGCTCTACGCGCTCATGGTCGTCGTCCCGCTCCTCGCGCTCCTGCGCGCCTACGGGACCGGCCGGGGCCTCAACGCATTCGGGCTGCTGCAGATCATCCCCGCCACCGGCGAGCGGATCGGCTGGCTGGTCGCCCCCGCGAGCGCGCTGCACGGCCCGCTCGCCTGGGCGCTTCTGGTGCTGATCGCCGGACATGTCGCGATGGTTTTCGTCCATCGCGACCTGCTGCGGGACAACGTGCTCGCCAAGATGGCCGGCTGACGACGCGCCGGCGGGCGGTTTCCGCCCCGCGGGGGGTCACCGGCCCTTGCGTCGAACCCGCTCTCGGCCCAGCAATGAACTTCCGCCGCCCCGGTTTCCGAGGGGTCGGCGAGTGGGGGGCCGAGATCAGGAGATACCGCCGGTGACCACGATCTTTTCCCTCGAATTCGACGAGATCTTCGCCCGCACCAGCCCGCTCGGCCATGCGTTCTCCGAAAAGCTCACCGACCTCGGCGGCGAGACGGTGCGGATGCGCGGCTTTCTCGCACCCGCCGTGCCGGGCAAGAGCGAAGCCCTGGTCCTGACACGGCGCCCGGCGGCGGTCGGAACACAGGGCGGCACCGACGACGGCTGGCCCGACGACGCGGTTTTCGTGCTGCCGGCCAGCGGCAAGGGCGCGTTCTCTCCGGGGCGCCGCGCCGAGGTCGAAGGCATCCTCGAACATGGACCGGAGCGCATCGCGGACATGCCTACCCTCGTCCGACTGCGCGCGGCTCGCCTGACGACGCTCTGAGGGCAGGTTCGTCGGCGCGGGACCGCTCGCGGCGGCGCCGCCCGATGACGGATGCCGGACCACCGGCGCGTCGGCCTCGGGGGCCGGGCCGGTCGGCCGCCGGTCCCACATCCGGCCCCGCCACCCGCGCGACGGATCGCCGCGCCGGCGCCCAGAACTTCAATTGATCCGTCACGGACGACCCGGACGGGTGACGGCGCGGCTTGCCTCCCACTTCGCTTGGGGCCATGCTCCACGATGTGATGGGCCAATTATTTCGAACTCATTCGTAACCGTCGCGGCCCGCCCGTCTGGGCGGGGCCAGGCGACGAATCGCATTCTGCTGGGCGGCGCGAATCGGTATCAGGAACATTGACCCACGCGCGGCCGAGTCCGTGGACCAAACGGCGGAGTCCTGTCAGGGTCCGAAAACAAGATGCCTTCAACCGGGAGTCAGAGGAACAATCACATGACATACCTTTCCCGTGGCCTGCTGGCCGCCTCGGCGCTGGCGCTGAGCGCGGCGGTGGCCGAAGCCAAGACCTTTGTCTATTGCTCGGAAGCTTCGCCCGAGGGTTTTGATCCCAGCCCCTATACCGCCGGCACCACCTTCGACGCCTCGGCGCATGCGATCTACAACCGCCTGGCCCAGTTCAAGCCCGGCACGACCGAAGTCGAACCGGGTCTGGCCGAAAGTTGGGAAGTATCGGAGGACGGCACCGAATACACCTTCCACCTGCGCCAGGGCGTCAAGTGGCACGCGAGCGACAGTTTCACCCCGACCCGTGACTTCAACGCCGACGATGTGGTCTTTTCCTTCGAACGGCAGGCCGATCCCGAACATCCCTGGCATCAGTACATTCCGGGCATCACCTACGAGTATTACACCTCGATGGACATGCCGAACCTGGTCAAGTCGATCGAGAAGATTGATGACTACACGGTCAAGTTCACGCTGACCCAGCCCGAAGCGCCCTTCATCGCCAATGTCGCCATGCCCTTCGCCTCGATCGTGTCGAAGGAATACGCCGACGCGCTCGAAGCGGCGGGCACGAAGGAGGACCTGAACAACCTGCCGATCGGCACCGGTCCGTTCCGGTTCGTCGCCTATCAGAAGGACGCGGTGATCCGCTACCAGAAGAATGCCGACTACTGGGGCGAGGCGCCGCTGATCGACGATCTGGTCTTCGCCATCACCCCCGACGCCGCCGTGCGGCTGCAGAAGCTGAAGGCCGGCGAATGCCACCTGATGCCCTATCCGGCGCCCGCCGACATCGAATCGATCCGCGCCGACGACAGCCTGAAGCTCGACGAGCAGCCCGGCCTCAATGTCGGCTATCTGGCCTACAACACCACGATCGCCCCCTTCGACAATCCGAAGGTCCGCAAGGCGCTCAACATGGCGATCAACAAGCAGGCGATCGTCGACGCGGTCTTCCAGGGCGCGGCCGAGCCTGCGAAGAACCCGATCCCGCCGACCATGTGGTCCTATAACGACACCATCGAGGATGATCCCTACGACCCGGAAGCCGCCAAGGCGATGCTGGAGGCGGAAGGCGTCACCAACCTCTCGCTGAGCATCTGGGCGATGCCGGTGCAGCGCCCCTACATGCCAAACGCGCGGCGGACGGCCGAGCTGATGCAGGAGGATCTCTCCAAGGTCGGCGTGAGCGTCGATATCGTCTCCTATGAATGGGGCGAGTATCTCGCCAAGTCGATGGAGGCGGGCCGCCAGGGCGCGGTCATTCTCGGCTGGACCGGCGACAATGGCGACCCGGACAACTTCCTCTCGGTGCTGCTCTCCTGCGATTCCGCCGGCGAAGGCGGGGCGAATCGCGCCTTCTGGTGCAACGAGGAATTCTCCGGGCTCCTGAAGGAGGCCAAGACCAATTCGGATCAGGCCGAGCGCACCCGGCTCTATGAGGCGGCGCAGGTCATCTTCAAGGATCAGGCGCCGTGGTACACCATCGCCCATTCGACGCAGTATGTGCCGATGGCGGCCAATGTGACCGGCTTCGTCATGAGCCCGCTCGGAGATTACACCTTCGAGGCCGTGGATATCGCCGAATGATCCGGGGCTTCGCCTGACGCGCGAACGCACGAGGGCGAGCGAACGCGCGGGGCGCCACCCCCGCGCGTTCATGAAGGAAAGAGGCGCATGATCCGTTTCATTCTCTCCAAGCTGCTTTACCTGGTCCCGACATTCCTCGGGATCACCATCATCGCCTTCGGCTTCGTCCGCATCCTGCCGGGCGATCCGGTGCTCCTGATGGCCGGCGAGCGCGGCGTCTCGCCCGAGCGCCACGCGGAACTGAGCGCGCAGCTCGGTTATGACAAGCCGATCGTCATGCAATACTTCGACTTCCTCGGCCGGCTGCTGCAGGGTGACCTCGGCAATTCGCTCGTCACCAAGAAGCCGGTCGTGACCGAGTTCATGGCGCTCTTCCCCGCCACGGCCGAGCTCGGGCTCTGCGCCATCCTGATCGCGACCCTGATCGGCGTTCCGGTCGGCGTGCTCGCCGCGATCAAGCGCGGCAGCTGGTTCGATCAGGTCTCGATGACGACGGCGCTGGTCGGCTTCTCGATGCCGATCTTCTGGTGGGGCCTGCTCCTCATCATCCTCTTCTCGGGCACGCTCGGCTGGACGCCGGTCTCGGGGCGGATCAGCCTGCTCTATTTCTTCCCGCCGGTCACCGGCTTCATGCTGATCGACAGCCTGCTCTCAGGTCAGGAGGGTGCCTTCGCCTCGGCGGTCAGCCATCTGATCCTGCCCTCGGTCGTGCTCGCGACCATCCCGCTCGCGGTCATCGCCCGCCAGACACGCTCGGCCATGCTGGAGGTGATGGGCGAGGATTATGTCCGGACCGCCCGCGCCAAGGGGATGCCGCGCCGCCGCGTCATCGGCGTCCACGCGCTCCGCAACGCGCTCATTCCGGTCGTCACCACGATCGGGCTGCAGATCGGCGTGCTGATGGCGGGCGCCATCCTGACCGAGACCATCTTCTCGTGGCCCGGCATCGGCAAGTGGATGATCGATTCGATCTCGCGCCGCGACTATCCGGTGGTGCAGTCCGGGCTCCTGATGATCGCCGCCATCGTGATGCTGGTGAACCTGCTGGTCGATCTCACCTACGGCCTGATCAATCCAAGGATCCGTGCGACATGAGCGATACCTCGGTCAAGCTGTCGGACGCCGCCATCCGCCGCCGGATGCTGGGCGAGTTCTGGTTCTATTTCCGCCAGAACCGCGGCGCGGTCGCCGGTCTCGTCGTATTCGCGCTCCTGGTCGTGGTCGCGCTCCTCGCGCCGCTGCTCGCGCCCCATCATCCGAGCACGCAGTACCGCGATGCGCTGCTCTTGCCGCCGGTCTGGCAGGAGGGCGGCCGCGCGGAATTCCTGCTCGGCACCGACGCGGTCGGGCGGGACATGCTCTCGCGGCTGATCTTCGGCGCGCGCTATTCGCTCTTCATCGGCATCGTCGTCGTCTCGATCGCGCTCTCCGGCGGCATCATCATCGGGCTTCTCGCCGGTTTCTTTCGCGGCTGGGTCGACGCGGTGATCATGCGGGTGATGGATGTGATCCTCGCCTTCCCCTCGCTCCTGCTCGCGCTGGTGCTGGTCGCGGTGCTCGGGCCGGGCCTCACCAACGCGATGATCGCGATCGCCATCGTCTATCAGCCGCATTTCGCCCGCCTGACCCGCGCCGCGGTGATGAGCGAGATGCGGCGCGAGTATGTCACCGCCGCCCGCGTCGCCGGGGCGAGCAACTTGCGGCTCATGTTCAGGACGATCCTCCCCAACTGCCTCGCGCCGCTCATCGTGCAGGCGACCCTGTCCTTTTCCTCCGCCGTGCTCGATTCCGCGGCGCTCGGCTTCCTCGGCATGGGCGCGCAGCCGCCGGCGCCGGAATGGGGCACCATGCTGGCCGAGGCACGGGAGTTCATCCTGCGCGCCTGGTGGGTCGTGACCTTCCCGGGCCTCGCGATCCTGATCTCGGTGCTGGCGATCAACCTGATGGGCGACGGGCTGCGCGACGCGCTCGACCCGAAACTGAAGCGGAGCTGACCATGGCGCTCTTGAAGATCCGCGACCTGACGGTCCGCTTCGCGACCGCGACGGGCAGTTTCACGGCGGTGGACGGCATCGATGTCTCCGTCGGCCGGGGCGAGGTGCTGGCGATCGTCGGCGAATCCGGCTCCGGCAAGTCGGTGTCGATGCTGGCGGTCATGGGGCTCCTGCCCGACACCGCCACCATCACCGCCGAGGAGATGACCTATGACGGCCGCGACATGCTCACCATGTCCGCGGCCGAGCGGCGCAAGCTGATCGGGCGCGAGATCACGATGATCTTCCAGGAGCCGATCGCCTCGCTGAACCCCTCCTTCACCACCGGGTTCCAGATCGAGGAAGTGCTGCGGCTCAATCTCGGAATGTCGCGCCGCGACGCGCACGCGCGCGCCGTCGAGCTTTTCAACGCCGTGGGTATCCCCGAGCCGGAGGAGAAGCTGAAAGCCTATCCGCACCAGATGTCGGGCGGCCAGTGCCAGCGCGTGATGATCGCGATCGCCATCGCCTCCAACCCGCGTCTGCTGATCGCGGACGAGCCGACGACGGCGCTCGACGTGACGATCCAGAAACAGATCCTCGACCTGCTCCTGAAGCTGCAGGAGGATTACGGCATGGCGCTGATCCTGATCACCCATGACATGGGCGTGGTTGCCGAGACCGCCGACCGCGTGGTGGTCCAATACAAGGGCAGGAAGATGGAGGAGGCCGATGTGCTGAGCCTGTTCGAGGCGCCCAAGCACCCCTACACGCGCGCGCTGCTCTCGGCGCTGCCGGAGAACGCGACCGGCGATCGCCTGCCGACCGTCGCCGACTATTACGATCGGGAGGGCACCCAATGACCCCGGTCGTCGAGGGCCGCGCCATCGTTCAGGAATATCACATTCCGGGCGGCATGTTCGCGCGCGCCCGCAGCGTGCGCGCGCTGAAGGGGATCGACTTCCGGGTCGAGAAGGGCAAGACGCTGGCGATCGTCGGCGAAAGCGGTTCCGGCAAGTCTACGCTGGCGCGTATCGTCGCGTTGATCGACCCGCCCACCGAGGGCGAGCTGCTGATCGAAGGCGCCCCNTGGCGATCGTCGGCGAAAGCGGTTCCGGCAAGTCTACGCTGGCGCGTATCGTCGCGTTGATCGACCCGCCCACCGAGGGCGAGCTGCTGATCGAAGGCGCCCCCGTCGACATCCGCGCGCGGCGCCCCGGGCCTGAACTCCGCTCGAAGGTCCAGATGGTGTTCCAGAACCCCTATGGCAGCCTCAACCCGCGCCAGAAGATCGGCGACGTGCTGACCGAGCCGCTGGTGATCAACACCGACGTTCCGGCCGCCGAGCGCCGCGACCGGGCCCGGGCGATGCTCGGGAAGGTCGGGCTCATGCCCGAGCACTACAACCGCTATCCGCACATGTTCTCCGGCGGCCAGCGGCAACGTATCGCCATCGCACGCGCGCTCATGCTGAACCCCTCGCTTCTGGTCCTGGACGAGCCCGTCTCGGCGCTGGACCTCTCGGTGCAGGCGCAGGTGCTCAATCTCCTCGCCGATCTCCAGGACGAGCTGGGCCTGACCTATGTCTTCGTCAGCCACGACCTCTCGGTGGTCCGCTACATCGCCGACGAGGTGATGGTGATCTCGAAGGGCGAGGCGGTCGAACAGGGCACGCGCGACGAGATCTTCGCCGGGCCGAAACACCCCTATACCCGCCAGCTCTTCGCCGCGACCCCGATCACCGACATCGAGGCGATCCGACAGCGCGTCGCCCGCCGCGCCGCCGCGCGCACGGCCGCGCGCACGGCCGCGCGGGAACAGGCGACGGCCTGACGATCCGGACGACGGAGATCCGACTTCGGCGCCGCTCCGGAGCCTCGCCAGCAGCACCAGCCCAAAGGGGCGCGATCCGTCGTCACGGACAGTGGCGTGTCGACCAGCGCGGGTCGCCCGGCGCGGATCGGGCAACGATTTGTTAATCGTCCTGCGAGACCACTGATCCGTGCGAGCGCCCCGACAATCCGGCCGCGCGGCCAGTATCGGATCATGGATCTCCCAATGAATGAGTGTCGGCGCGTTGTAATCGACCATGCGATCGCTCAAGGTCAGCCGCACCCGCTTGGGCCTTCCGTTCAGGCCAACGGGGTCAATTTCTCGCTGTTCTCGCAGAATGCCACCGGTGTCGAGTTGTTGCTGTTTCGCGACGACACGGCCCCGCTGCCGTATCAGACCGTGCGTCTCGATCCGGTCGTGAACCGCGCCTTCGGGTTCTGGCACGTGTTCGTGGAAGGACTGCGTCCGGGAGCGCTCTACGGCTATCGGATCGACGGTCCGTGGGACCCGGCGAACGGCCATCGCTTCGACCGATCCAAGCTCGCCATCGATCCCTATGCCCGCGGTCACTCCGCGACGCTCTGGGATCGCGGCGCCGCCTGCGCGCCGGGCGACAACGTCGAGACGGCGATGCGAAGCGTGGTCATCGACTGGTCGGATTACGACTGGGAAGGCGACCAGCCGCTCGGCCGGCCGATACAGGATCTCGTGATCTACGAGACGCATGTCCGGGGCCTGACCCGATCGCCGAGTTCCGGGGTCGAGGCGCCCGGGACTTTCGGCGGGTTGATCGAGAAGATCCCGTACCTGCGGGAGCTCGGCGTGACCGCGCTCGAGCTTCTGCCGGTCTTCGAGTTCGACTCGAGCCAGGTCCTGCGCCAGGGCCCCGACAAGCAGCCCCTCCGCAACTACTGGGGCTACAGCACGATCGGCTTCTTCTCGCCGGAGAACAGCTACTGCCTGACGCCCGAATACGGCACGCATGTCAACGAATTTCGGGACATGGTGAAGGCGCTGCATCGCGCCGGGATCGAAGTCATTCTCGATGTGGTGTTCAACCACACCGACGAGGGCAATCATCTCGGGCCGGCCATGTGTTTCAAGCTGCTCGACAATTCGATCTACTACCATCTCGTCCCGCACGACCGGCAATACTACATGGACTATTCCGGATGCGGGAATACGTTCAACTGCAATCATCCGGTCGTCGCCAAGCTGATCGTCGAGTGCCTGGAGTTCTGGGTGCGCGAGATGCATGTCGACGGGTTTCGGTTCGACGAAGGCTCGATCCTGACGCGCGACGAGAACGGCGAGACCGTCCTTCACCCGCCGGTCGTCTGGGCGATCGAACTCTCCGAGACGCTGGCCAACACGAAGATCATCGCCGAGGCCTGGGACGCCGCGGGCGCCTATCAGGTCGGCTACTTTCCGGGCTATCGATGGGCGGAGTGGAACGGCCGGTTCCGCGACGTGGCGCGGCGCTTCATCCGCGGCGAGGGCGGGCTGATCGGCGAGGTCGCTGATCGTCTCTGCGGCAGCGCCAGCATCTATCAGGCCAGCGGCCACGCTCCGATCAACAGCGTCAACTTCATCACCTGCCACGACGGTTTCACGTTGAACGACCTCGTCAGCTACGACGAGAAGCACAACTGGGCGAATGGCGAGGGCAACAACGACGGCGCCAACGACAACAACGGCTGGAACTGCGGCGCCGAGGGGCCGGCGGGGCCCGAGATCGAGCGGGTACGCGCCCAGCAGATCAAGAACTTCGCCACGTTCCTGATGCTGTCGCAAGGCGTGCCGATGATCACCGGCGGCGACGAGATCCGCCGGACCCAGGGCGGCAACAACAACGCCTATTGCCAGGACGAGATCAGCTGGTTCGACTGGAGCGGTGCCGAGCGCGAGGCGGAGATGCTGCGCTTCTTCCGGGAGGTCATTGATCTGCGCCGGCACCATCCGATGCTGCGGCGCTCGCGTTTCTTCACCGGCGCCCGCGATGCACGCGGCGTGGCGGACGTGACCTGGCACGGAACGCGGCTCGGCCAGCCGGACTGGGACGACGCCAGGTCGAGAGTGCTGGCCGCCACGTTCGGCGCGCAGGACGCCGCCGAGATCGACCTGCACGTGATGTTCAACATGGCGGATCACACGATCGGCTTCGATCTGCCCACGATCCCGGGCCGCGAATGGCGGCGCATCCTCGACACCTCGCTGCCATCCCCGAACGACATCGTGTCCCCAGGGCATGAGGTTCGGGTGGCCGGCCAGGAATACCTGGTGAATGGCCGCTCCATCGTCCTGCTGGGCAGTTTCGACCGCCGCCAGTGACGTTTCTCCGTAACGCTCTGCAGAACCACCCCGAGGCCCAGTCATGATCAATGTCGCATTCTCGTTCTCCGACACCATCGCCGGCTATTGTACCGGGTTCGACGAGGAGGCCGACAGTTTCGGGATACGAACCTCCGACGGGCGAGACTTCGTCGTCAGGCTGACGCCGACGACCTATGCCGAGATGACCCGCAATCTGGGCGAGGCCTATATCGATTGCGGCGGGCAGATGCGCGCGATGCTGGTGCCGGACCGTTTCGTCTTCGCCTATGGCGTCCACTACCCCGAAAGCGACAAGCCGTTCGAGGCGAAGATGCTCGTATTCGCCGGGCGGACGGAAACCGACTTCGTCTTCGAGCAGAAGGACTGGTGGATCAAGCAGATCCGTCAGCTCGGCACGTTCTTCCTGCGCGCGCAATTCGCCGGTCCCGATGGCGCGCTCGACATCAACTATCGCAATTACCGCACGGCGCTCACCGCCGACGGCACCCGGACCGACACGGCCCGGCAGGAATGCGATACGATTTCCCGGCTCGTCTACGGATTTGCGAGCGCCTACCTGCTGACCGGCGAGGAGCAATTCCTCGAGGCGGCCGAGGCGGGAACCGACTACCTTCGCGACCATTTCCGCGCGAGCGATCCGACCGCCGGGATCAACTACTGGTATCACGCCATCGACGTGAGCGGGTCGCGCACGCGCAAGGTCCTGGCCTCCGAGTTCGGCGACGATTTCGATGCCATCCCGGCCTATGAGCAAATCTACGCGCTGGCGGGTCCGGTCCAGACCTACCGGATCACCGGTGACAGCCGTATCCTGGCGGATGCGCGCGCGACGATGACCATGTTCGACCGGTATTTCTACGATCCCGAGCGCGGTGGCTACTGGTCGCATATCGACCCGGTGACGTTCGACGGAACCAGTGAAACGCTCGGCCACAACCGGTCGCGCAAGAACTGGAACTCGGTCGGCGACCACGCTCCGGCCTATCTCATCAACCTGCTGCTCGCGACCGGGGACGAGCGCGAGCGCAAGATGCTCGAATACTGCGCCGACCAGATCACCGAGCACTTCCCGGACTTCGAGAACTCGCCCTTCGTCAACGAGAAGTTTCACGGCGACTGGTCGCACGATCAGACCTGGGGCTGGCAGCAGAACCGGGCCGTCGTCGGGCACAACCTGAAGATCGCCTGGAACCTGATGCGCATCGCCAGCGTGAAGCCCGACCAGCGCTATGTCGATCTGGCCGAGAAGATCGCCGCCCTGATGCCGCGGCATGGCATGGATAAGCAGCGCCTCGGCTGGTACGACGTGGTCGAACGCGTGCTCGCCGATGGCGAGACCGTTCACCGTTACGCCTGGCACGACCGCAAGGCCTGGTGGCAGCAGGAACAGGGCATCCTCGCCTACATGATCCTGGCCGGCGTCCAGAAGGATGCGAAGTACCTGAAATACGCCCGCGAATCCTCGGCCTTCTATAACGCCTGGTTCCTCGACCATGACGCCGGCGGCATCTACTTCAACGTGCTGGCGAGCGGCCTGCCCTATCTGATGGGAACCGAGCGGATGAAAGGCAGCCATTCGATGAGTGGATACCACTCGTTCGAACTCTGCTATCTCGCGGCGGTCTACGGCAACCTGCTGATCACCAGGCAGCCGCTCGATCTCTACTTCAAGCCCTACCCGCATGCGTTCCCGGACGGCGTGCTCCGGGTATCGCCCGACCTGCTGCCGCCCGGATCGGTGCGGATCGAGAGTGTCACCGTCGACGGGGCGCCCTATGGAGACTTCGACCCCGAGGCGCTGACGGTCGCCCTGCCCCGGAGCACGGAGCGGGTGAAGGTCCATGTCCGGCTCGTGCCGACGAGCGGCGTCGAGCACTTCGACGTGGCGACCAGTTCCGACGGCGAGACCATGACGCTCGAGATGTCGGGCGCGCTCGACGAGCGCGGGATGCCGGCCTTCCTCGCCGCGATGGCGAAGGTGCTGGAGGCGCGGCCGAAGGCCCTTGTCCTCGACGTGGCGAGCCTGACCTCGATCACCGCGCCCGCCATCCGCGAACTCGCCCTCATGCGGCAGAAGCTCGATATCGACGCCGATATCCGCGTCACGGGCGCCCGCCCCGAGATGAGGGAACGGCTCGCGGACGCGGAAATCAGCGAAGGCATGACTGTCGGTTGACGATCAAGACAGGTGGCCGCCCGACGCGGTCACCTGCTCGCAGCGGGCGAGCGGTACGAACCGCGCGCAAGGAGAGTATCTGTGTCAAGACGCAAGAACTGCTACGACGGTCTTTCGGCCGACTACTCGCGCCCGGACAAGGTCGAGGAGGCGCTGGCAACGAAGCTGATCCGGCTGGGCGAGCAGATCGTCGCCCGCAAGGAGTCGAGCTTGCCCGCGATCGGGCCGGATTACACCCCCGGGACCATCGAGGAAGAAAACCGCGAGTGGTGGCCGACGCATTGCGAGGCGCTGCGCCAGAAACGCGGCGACATCCTGACCGGGGAATACCGCGACGATCTCGTCTACTTCTGCCAGGACGGTCCGTATCGGGGCATCACCGAACAGGGTGAGCGCGAGAAGCACTGGTGGGCGCTGATCGCGCAGCCGGGCGTCACGATGACCTGGCCGATCGTGATGTTCTGGAGCGAGTTCGTCCATTTCGAATGGGCCGCCATGGACGACGAGACGCATGAGACCATCGCCAAGGGCAGCGTCTGCTGGGTGCGGCGCGGCCATCGCGGCGGCTGCTACTTCAAGAGCGAGCAGCTCACCTTCTACCGGGACGTCTACGCGCCGGACCGGCTCCTAAAGCTGATCGGCGGTTAGGCCGGGCGGAGCGTTCGGCCGCGAAGACTGGGTGCGCTCACGCGCGCGGGTGCAAAAAGATGGAGTTGCACAATGACCGGCGACACGGATCGCGGCATCTTTGGTGAAGCCAGGCACGGGCGGATCGGAGTGCTCATCGAGGAGCATTTCGACCAGACCGAGTTCCAGAAGTTCAACGGGTTCTTCCCTGCCAAGGGCTACCAGCTCGTCTACATGACCCATCTCTGGGGCCAGCCTTCGCTGCATTTCCGCGCAAACCCCGATGATGGCGTAGTCGAATCAGAGGTCACGGTCACGACCGAGGTCAACGAGGTCCGGGTCGGTGACTATCTCGGCTTCCTGCTGATCGGCGCCTATGCGATGGATCGCCTGCGCTATCAGGCCAATCCGCGAAAAGGTCAGCCCAATGCCGCCCCGGCGGTCGAGTTGCTGCGGCGCGCGAGCGCCACCCAGGGCGTCAAGATCGGCACGATCTGTCACAGCCTGTGGCTCCTCTGCGCCGACCGCGCCCTGCTCGAAGGACGGCGCGTGACCTGCGCGCACAACATCATCTGCGACGTCGAGAACGCCGGCGGCGATGTCGTCTTCAACGGCGATCAGACCGAGGATCTCGTCATCGACGGCGATCTGATCACCGCCAAACATCCCGGAGTCACCGACAGGTTCCTCGAGGCCTATGTCGCCGAGTTGAACAAGGTCCCCGCCTGAAGCGGACGAGGTCATCATGAAATCCGAACACTCCGACGCGATCGTCATCGGCAGCGGCTTCGGCGGCGCCATCGCCGCGCTCCGCCTCGGCGAGCACGGCGTCCAGACGCTCGTGCTCGAACGGGGCAGGCATTGGCCGGTCACCGAGGAGCAGGACACGTTCTGCACCTACCGCGAACCGGATGGCCGCGCGGCGTGGCTGAGCGATGAAACCGTCCTGTTCGAGCCGAAGCCGATCCCGCGTTTCACCGGCCTGCTGGAGCGCCTGGTCGAGGACGGCATCACCGTCTGGTGCGCCGCCGGCGTCGGCGGCGGTTCGCTGGTCTACAACGGCTGCCACTATCAACCGCGGCGCGAGGTCTTCGAGCGGGTGTTCCCGAAGAAGATCCCCTACGACGAGATGGACAGAGTCTATTATCCGCGGGTCCGCTCGGTGGTCGAGCCGTCACCCATCCCGGGCGACATCCTTGCCAGCGACTTCTACCTCGGCAGCCGCGTCTTCGCCGAGCAGGCGGCATTCGCGGGTCTCGGGGCGAAGCGGCTCGACATCGCCATCGACTGGGATCTGGTGCGCGAGGAGATCGAGGGCGGCAAGCATCCGGCGGCCATCGCAGGCGAGATCTGGTATGGCCTCAACAGCGGGGCGAAACGGAGCGTCGACCACAATTACCTGGATCGCGCCCTGAAGACCGGACATGTCGAGATCCGGTCCCTGCACCGGGTCACCGAAATCGGCGAAGCCGGGAACGGCGGCTACCGGATCGCCTGCGAGCGCATAGACGAACAGGGCAACGTGGTCGAATCCGTGGAATTTACCACGGAGCGGCTGTTCCTCGCCGCCGGCTCGGTTGGAACGACCAAGCTCCTGGTCCGGGCGAAGGGCCGCCAGGCTCTGCGCGGGCTGAACGAGTTCGTCGGCAAGGACTGGGGCAACAACGGCGATACCTTTGCCACGCGCTATGTCTCCACCCGGACCAATCCCGGCCAGGGCGGCACGGCCTCGGTCGTCATCGAGCATCCGGACAATCCGATCCTGCCGACCTCGCTCATCGTCTATCCCGAATGGGATGCGCCCGAGGGAACCCTGACCACCCTCGGCATGACCCTGCCCGCGGATCTCGGCGAGTGCGCCTATGACCCGGAGACCGGACAGGCGGTCGTGCGCTGGCGGAGCGATACCCCGGCCAATGCGAGGATGCTCGACGCGGTCAATCTGACCTACAAGCTGCTCAACGACGCCAACCCCTACGACCTGCCGCCGGAGGGGAGTCTCAGCTTCTCCGGTCACTTCCACTGCCCGATCAACGGCTTCCCGGAACGGTCACATCTGAACGCCGGCCAGCACGAGATCACCTCGGCCAATGGCGGGATCACCGCGCATCCGATCGGCGGCGTGGTACTCGGCAAGGCATGTGACTGGTTTGGCCGGGTCAAGGGCTATCAGGGTCTCTACGTGATCGACGGCGCGATGGTGCCGGGCGGCTGCACCGCCGCCACCAATCCGGCGCACACGATCGCCGCGCTGGCCGAACGGTGCCTGGAGACGATCATCGCGGAAGACTTCTCCCGAAAGCCCGAGGCGCGATCGCGGACGGAAGGCGTGACCGAGGCGATATGACCTACGGGCAGGGAGCGCTCATCGTCGCCGCCTGCTGCGTGATCGCGGCGACGATGGGTTTCGCCGCGTTCCGCCTGACCCATGTCGATCTGCGCCGAAATCATCATGAGGTCGGAGGCATGATCTTCCTGCAGGTCGGTGTCGTCTACGGCGTCGTCCTCGCCTTCGTCTTCGCGCAGGTCTTCGAGGAGATCACGGTCGCCTCCGACGCCGTCAACGCGGAGCGCGGCGACCTGCACGCCATCGCAGCGCTGGCAAGCGCGCTGCCGCCGGACTCGGCCCGTGCGCTGCGCGAAGCGATCGTCGGCTATGTCGACGCCGTGATTTCGGAGGAATGGCCGGCAATGGACGAGAACCGCGAGGAGAGCCCGGTCGCACGCGCGCGGTTCAACAGGATGCTGCTGGTTGCCTCCGGGATCGACGTCGCCGGTGGCGAAGCGGCGGCGGCGCGTGACCACATCATGGACCTCCTGCTCGATGCCCAGGCGAGCAGGGCGACGCGGATCCATGAGTCCGGGAACGGTGTCCCCCAACTCATCTGGATTCTGCTGATCGGGTCCGCCGTCCTGCTGCAGTTGTTCGTCGTCTTCTCCGGCACGGAGTACATGTATTCGCACGTCATGTTCTCGACGACATTCTCGCTGCTCGTCTCGTCAATTCTGGTCGTGATCGCGCTGATGAACTATCCGTTCTCGGGCTCGATGCGGCTGAGTTCCTCGGAATTCGCCGCGACACTCGCGAGAGTAAACCAGAGCTTCCATGACGCGGGCCGCTCGGCGGAACTGAACTGACCGGGCTTCCGTCCCCATCCGCGGTGCCACATCCTTGCTCACCCGTGATCGCCGGCGCGTCCGCGCCCGAGTTCGCCGGCGTTCGAACCGGGCCGCCCCGAGCGGGGGCGGCGCGGTGGCGCGCCGGCCCTCGCCCGGATCAGGAGAACATCACCTGGACGCTGGTGTTCTCCTTCAGCCCCTCCTCGGCGAACTGGACGCCGAAGCCCGACTGCTTGACGCCGCCGAACGGGGCGTTCGGCTGGATCGCGCCGTGGCGGTTGATCCAGACGGAGCCGCATTCGAGCCGCCGTCCGACCGCCTTGGCCGCGTCGATGTCGGAGGACCAGATCGAGCCGCCGAGGCCGTTCTGGCTGTCGTTCGCCGCCGCGACCGCCGCGTCGATGTCCGAATAGCGGATGATCGGCAGCGCCGGGCCGAACTGTTCCTCATCCACCAGGGCGTCACCATTGGCGAGATCGGCGACGATCGTCGGCGGGAAGAACAGCCCCTCGCCCGGCGCACCGCCGAGCAGAACCTTGCCGCGCCCGACCGCGTCGGCGACGAGATGCGAGACCTTGTCGAACTGCATCCGGTTCTGGACCGGTCCGAGGATCGAGGTCTCGTCGAGGCCATTGCCGACCTGGACGCCGCGGGCATAGGCGACCAGCGCCTCGCAGACCGCGTCGTGGATGTCGTCATGGACATAGAGCCGCTTCATCGCGGCGCAGGTCTGGCCGTTGTTGAGGAAGGCACCCCAGAACAGCCCCTCGGCGATCTTCTCCGGGTCGGCGTCGGGCAAAACGATGCCGGCGTCATTGCCGCCCAGTTCGAGCGTCAGGCGCTTCAGGTTCTCCGCCGCCGAGCGCATGACGTGGCGGCCGGTCGCGGTGGAGCCGGTGAAGACGATCTTGTCGATCCCGGCATGCGTGGCCATCGCCGCGCCGACATTGAAGCCCTGATCGTTGCCGGTGACGGCGTTCAGCACGCCCGCCGGAAGCACCTCGTTCACCAGTTCCACCATCCTGAGCGTCGAGAGCGGCGTCAGGGGCGAGGGTTTCAGCACGACGGTGTTCCCCGCCCGGAGCGCGGGCAGATAGTGCCAGACCGCGATCATGACCGGGAAGTTCCAGGGCGTGATCGAGCCGACGACGCCGAGGGGCTTTCGCGCGAGCTCGATCCTGCCCTCGTTGGTATCCTGCAGCACTTCCGGCGGCAGGGAGAGGCCCGCGGTATATCCGGCCCAGGCGGCGGCGCCGCCAAGCTCCCAGCGCGAGCCGAACCCGTTCAGCGGCTTGCCCTGCTCGCGGGTGAGCAGATGCGCCAGTTCCTCGGCGCTCGCGGTGATCGTCTCCGCCACGGCGCGGCAGGCGGCGCCGCGGGCGTCGTCGCTCATGCCGGCCCAGCCCGGGGCCGCTTCGCGGGCCGCCGCGACGGCGCGGTCGAGATCGGCGGCGCTGGCGTTCGGGGCGGTGTCCACCACCTCGCCCGTCGCGGGGTTGCGAACCTCGAAACGGTCCGCGGACGTGGCGGCCTCGCCGCCGATGATCATGTCGAACATTGGGGTCTCCTGCGCGGGGGTCACGCCCCGTCTCTACGGAATTGGGTCTCTTCGGGGAGTGAGGCCCCGCGGGGGGCCTCTTTTCGGGTCAGTCGGCCGGGGCCGGCACGTCGCGGGGACGCGCCACCGCGATGGCCTGCGTGATCACCTCCGCGTCGCCGATGTGGTTGGCGAGCGTCAGCGCGAGCTTCGCCCAGACCTTCAGGCTCTCGGCTTCGGTGAGGCCCTCGTGCAGGGTGACGAGCCGCTCGTAGACATCGTCGGGGCTCCGGAGGTTCGGGGCGGTGTTCAGTTCAGCCATTGCTTGCCTCCCTTGGCATGGGCGAGCGCCGCGTCGATCGCGGCCGGATCGGGCGTCTTCCACCGCGCCGCGACATAGTGATCGGGGCGGATCAGGCAGGCGCCGCCGTCTCCGAGCCCCAGCCGGTCCGCGGCGAGGCCATCGACCTCGATCAGCCGGACGGCGGCGGGCACCCTACCGGTCCAGCCCCGGGCGAGGACGACGAACTCGTCGCCGATCGCCTCGAGCAGCCAGCCGTCGCCGTGCGGCGCGTCGAGCACCGGAGCGCCGGGCGCGACACCGTTCGCCCAGCCGTCGGCGTCCGGCGTCGAGAGCGGGCTTGCCGGGTAGTGGACGGCGGTCGAGAGCCGGCCCGAATTCACGATGGGCCGCGCGAAGGCGTGGTCACGCGCGAGTTCGAGCACCGCGTCGCGCAGCGCCTGGCTGGCGGGGGATTTCGGCGTCAGGAAGTCGGTGGAGCGGGTCGAGTTCAGGATGTTCTCGTCCGCCGTGGCGATCGCCTCCTCGTTGTAGGTCTCGATCAGACCGGCCCCGGCCTCGCCCCTGAGCACGAGATCGAGCTTCCAGCCGAGGTTGTCCACATCGGCGAAGCCGCCGTTGCAGCCACGCGCGCCGAAGGGCGAAACGAGATGCGCCGAGTCACCGGCGAAGACCACCCGGCCATGCACGAACCGCGCCATCCGCCGGCACTGGAAGGTGTAGACCGAATACCATTCGCGCTCGAACTCGACATCGGGCCCGAGCATCGCCCGCACGAAGGGCTCGACATTCTCCGGCTGGATCGCGGCCTTCCGGTCGACGTCCCAGCCAAGCTGGAAGTCGAGGCGCCAGACATCGTCGGGCTGCTTGTGCATCAGCGCCGATCGGCCGGGGTTGAACGGCGGATCGAACCAGAACCAGCGCTCCGACGGCATCTCGTGCTTCATCCGGATGTCGGCGATCAGGAAATTGTCCTCGAAGACCCGGCCCTCGAAATCGAGCCCGAGCTTGTCGCGCACCGTGGAGCGCGAGCCGTCGCAGGCGATCAGCCATTCCGCCCTGAGCTTGTAGGCCCCGCCCTCGTCCGCGATGACGGCGAGTTCCACGCCGTCGTTTCTCGGTGTGACGTCCTCGACGCGGTGGCCCCAGCGGATCTCGACGTTGGGCAGTTTCTCGACGCCGTCGAGCAGGAATTCCTCGATGTAGTACTGCTGGATGTTGATGAAGCCGGGACGCTTCTGATCCTTCACCGGCAGCATGTCGAACTGATAGACCGGTTCGCCACCGTCGCGCCAGAAGACCTTGCCGACGTTCCATGTCACGCCCTTCTCGACGGCGGGATCGCCGACGCCGAGGCGGTCGAGAATGTCGAGCGAGCGCTTCGAGAAGCAGATCGCCTTCGAGGCATGGGCGATGAAGTCGAGCCGGTTCAGCACCACGACCTCATGCCCGCGACGGCCGAGGTCGAGCGCCATCGCGAGGCCGACCGGGCCCGCGCCGACGATGACGACGGGCGCGGTGTCGGTCGGCGAGTCCGGCGTCGGGATGGGCGCCGGGGTGGCGCCGATATCCTTGTAGACCGGGATTCCGGGAATGTTTGCCATTTCGCCACCTCAGCCCTGAAGTTTCGCCCAGACCTCGCGGTCGCGCTCGGCCGTCCAGATCCGCGGGTTCTCGATACCGTCGAACTCGTCCCAGAGCCGCTGCACGTCGAAGGGCAGGCAATGCTCGAAGATCGGCCAGGCACCGAATTCGGGAGCGAGCGCGTCGCGCGTCGCCTCGAAGGCCTCCTTGAGATCGCCGCCCGCCTTGTGGACGCGGCCGACGTTCTCGATCATGCCGTTGAGGAACATCCGCGTCTGCTCGACGGCGGCGTCGGTCTCGGCGGTCCCGCGCGAGACGGCGCCGCGGCCGCCGATCAGGTTTTCCGAGCGATAGGCCTTGACGTTATCGAGCGTCTTGCCCGCCCAGTCGAAGTGATAGGCGTCGCCGGTGTAGAGCGCGGCCTTCGACTCGACGAGATCGCCGGCGAAGAGCGTGCGGCTCTTGTCGTGCCAGACGACGATATCGCCACCGGTATGCCCCCGGCCGAGGAAGCGCAGGTCGAGCCGGCCCCGGTCACCGCCGAGCTCGATCGCCATGTCCGTGCCGAAGGTGATGGTCGGCCAGGTGAGGCCCGGCACCTCATCGGCGTTCTTGGCGAGGCGCGGCATGCGGCCAAACTCGCTCTTCCAGTCCTCGAGCCCGCGCTCGGCCACGAAATCGCGCGAGGTTTCGGACATGATGATGTCCCCGGCCTCGAAGGCGCTGGCGCCGAGGACGCGCACGGCGTGGTAATGGGTGAGGATCAGGAAGCGTACCGGCTTGTCGGTCTGCTCGCGCAGGATGCTCAGCCAGTCGCGCGTGGCCGAGGGCGTGGCGCGGCTCTCGATCGCGACGAGAAAGTCCTCGCCTTCGATCGCGCCGACATTCGGGTCGCCCTCGGCGGTCAGCGCGTAGACGCCGTCGCCAAGGATTTCGAGCGTGTCGGTCTTCTGAACGGTGTCGGCGGAGGATGCGAACGGCTTGGTCATGATGTCCCTCCAGGGAATGACGGGTTTCGGGGAGGCTCCGGTCAGGCGGCCGCGAAATAGTTCTTCACGAAGCGGTCCGAAGTCACGTCCCAGAGAACCGGCGTGCCCTTCTCGACGAACCAGGCGTCGCCGACGCCATAGGTCTTCGTGGCACCGGTACGCTCGTCGGTCAGCGTGGCGGTGCCTTCCACCACGACCGCGTGCTCGGTGTAGGGATAGATCATGCGGAACCGGCCGCGCGTCACCGCGAAATAGCCGCAGGAGAGCGGGTCGGTCGGCGCTCCGAAGATCATCTTGCCGGAGGCCTTGAGATCGCCTTCGATCATCTCGGCGCCGAGATCGGCGACGGTGCCCCAGGGGTCGAGGGTCGGGATGGTGTCGGTGGAAATGTCGAGCATGGTTTTTCTCCTTGATATGCGGGTTTAACGGCGGCCGTTGAAGTAGCCGGAGAGCTGGTGCCAGGTCTTGGCGGCGGAGGTGATCCCGGCGCGCGCGACATCCCTTCCGAGGATGCTCACATGCGGGATGGAACTCATGAGGTCGTAACGGGCCGAGCCTTCGCTCATGCCTTCGGCGAGGACCTTGCAGACGATGTGGCTCGGCGTGACGCCGAAGCCGGAATAGCCCTGGACGTAGAAGGCATTGGGCCGGCCGTCGAGCGTTCCGATCTGCGGGAAGAGGTTCGCGGAACAGGCCATCGGACCGCCCCAGGCGAGTTCGACCTTCACGTCCTTCAGATACGGGAAGGTCTTGAGCATGAGCGCCCGGTTCCACGCCGCGAGATCCTGAGGGATGTAGTCGTAGAGGCGGGTGGCCGAGCCGTAAAGCAGGCGGTTCTCGTTCGTGACCCGGAAATAGTCGATGACCGGGCGAATGTCGGAATAGGCGCCCCGGATCGGGCTGATCCTCAGGATCGTCTCTTCCGGCAGCGGCTCCGTCGCCAGCTGGAAGGCGAAGGTATTGACCGTCTTGCCGTAGATCGACGGCTCCAGCTTGTTGAGGAAGCTGTCGCAGGCCCAGAGCAGCTTCGAGGCGGTGACCTTGCCCGCGTTGGTGCGGACCGTGACGCGGTCGCCGTATTCGACGGAGATGACCGGCGAGTTCTCGAAGATCCGGCCGCCGTGGGAGACGAACGCGGCGGCCTCGCCCAGCAGCAGGTTCAGCGAATTGACATGCCCGCCGCCCATGTGCTTCAGCGCGCCCGCGTAGACGTCCGAGCCGATGATCGTCTTGACCGCCGAGCCGGTGAGCAGTTCGATATCCTCGTCGGGATCGACGGACTTGAACTCCTCCTCCCAGGTCTTGAGCGTCTTGATCTGGCGCTGGTTGTAGGCGAGGTAGCCGTAGCCCTGACGGAAATCCGCGTCGATGTCGTAGCGGGCGATACGATCACGGATGATGCCGGCGCCGAGATTGGCGATCTTGAAGAGGGTCTCGAGCCCCTCGGGGCCGACATGCTTCCGCACGGCGTTGAGATCATGGCCGATCCCGGCCATCACCTGTCCGCCGTTGCGGCCCGTGCCGCCATAGCCGAGGTGGCGGCCTTCGAGTACGACGATATTGGTGATGCCCTTCTCGGCCAGTTCCAGCGCGGTGTTGATGCCGGAGAAGCCGCCGCCGATCACGACGACATCGGCGTCGACATCATCGGTCAGCCGGGGAAAGGCGAGGTCGTATTTCTTGGTGACGGTGTAGTAGTTCAGCGAGTCGAGGCGGTTCATGATCGAGGGATCGAGCGCGGTCATCGGGGCGGACCTCCAGGTCTGTCTGGCTGGGCGCGAGCCAGCGGTTGGGGAAGAATGCGGTCAGGCGGGTCTGTTCAGTAGCCGCTGGCCCAGTTGGGCATCACGACGCCGACTTGCGTGGCGTAATCGTCCCACCGGGAAACGAGGGCCGAGAGGGTGTCGGGGTGCGCCGCGGCGAGGTCGTTGGTCTCGCCGAGGTCGTCGGTCAGGTTGAAGAGCTGCCAGGCGCCGGTGCCGTAGGGCTCCGACATGCGAAGGGCCTTCCAGGCGCCGTCGCGGACGTAGGACTTGCCGAGGATCTCGCCCGCGTCGGTAGCCGGGCTTTCGTCGGCCGTGTCCGCGGCGAGTGAGCCGAGCAGCGACGTGCCCTGCATCGTCTCGACGGGACGACCGTTGAAGCTGCCGTCCGGCATCGCCACCCCTGCGAGTTCAAGCAGCGTCGGCGCGATGTCGTTGACCGAGGTGTAGCGGTCCGAGATGCGTCCCGCCTCGATGCCCTCGAAGCTGAGGAAGGCGGGCACGCGGG
Organism: Amaricoccus sp. W119; assembly: GCF_047275745.1. Taxonomy (NCBI): domain Bacteria; kingdom Pseudomonadati; phylum Pseudomonadota; class Alphaproteobacteria; order Rhodobacterales; family Paracoccaceae; genus Amaricoccus; species Amaricoccus sp. W119. The sequence continues at coordinate 229,257 of NZ_JBKQWU010000003.1, forward strand.
TTCCACCCTCGGTCGGGAAGCCCTTGAAGAGCGAGAGCGCGGGCGAGGCGGCGCGGGCCCAGCCCGGGCCGTAGAGGACATAGGAACGCTCCGCCCCCATGTTCTCGTAGGAAAAGTCGTGCCGCTCCTCGACGTTGCGCCGGATCTCGGGGAAGAGGTCGCGCGGCCAGGTCTCGTCGAGGTCGTGGCCTTCCGGCCCGTTGTCGGAGAGGAACACGATCACCGTGTCGTCAAGCTCGCCCGACGCTTCGAGCGCGTCGATCAGCCGGCCGGTATTGGCGTCCATCTCGTCGACCATCGCCGCGTAGATCTCCATGGCGCGGCTCTGCGTCTTGCGCTCCGCTTCGGGGAGCTCGGCCCAGGGCACGTATTTCAGCGGCGGGCGTCCGCCGGTCGCCGTCTCCGGCACGATGCCGAGGCGCTTCTGCCGGTCGAGCCGCTCGGCGAAGAGCGCGTCGTAGCCGGCGTCGTAGCGGCCGCGGTATTTCTCGATCGTGGCGGCGGGCGCCTGCAGCGGCCAGTGCGGCGCCGTGAAGGCGAGATAGGCGAAGAACGGGCGGTCGCCATCGGCTTCGCCGATGTAGTCGATCATCCGGTCGACGAAGAACTGCGAGGAGTAGTCGAATTCGGCGGGCAGTTCGGTGAGCGTCCGGTCGTCTTCCATGTAGGGCGCCTTGCCCTCGGGATCGGGGCTGTAGGCGGGGCGCATGTCGGCGAAATGGCTCGCACCCCCGGAGAGCATGGCGAAGGAGCGGTCGAAGCCGCGCTCGAAGGGCCGCGAGCCCTCGACCGCGCCGAGATGCCACTTGCCGGTCATGAAGGTGTCGTAGCCGGCCTCGCCCAGCACCGAGGCGATGGTGACGACGCGGTCGTTCAGGCGGCCTTCGTAACCGGGCTGTCCTTCCTGGTTCGGCGCCATCTCCTCGGCCATGTTGCCAAGGCCTGCGAGGTGGTTGTCGACTCCGGTGAGCAGCATCGCCCGGGTCGGCGAGCAGACCGCCGAGGCGTGGAAGTTGGTCAGCCGCGCGCCTCCTTCGGCGATCCGGTCGAGGTTCGGCGTCGGGATCTCGCCGCCGAAGCTTCCGAGATCGGCCATTCCCATGTCGTCGGCGACGATGAGCAGGATGTTCGGGCGGTCGCCTTGGGCCTGCGCGGCGGCGGCAAGGCCGAGGGTCGCGAGGGCGGTTCCAAGGGTGAGGCGGAGTTTGGCGGAAAGGGTCATCGGGGTCTCCCTGGGCGTTGGGTCGAGCTGGCGGCTGCCGGTCAGACCTCGGTGATGGCCTGGCCAAGGGCGGCGTAGAGCCCCGGCCGGCGGTTGCGAAGGAAGAGGGCGAAGAGGGCACCGGCCGCGCCGGTCGCGGCGACGATCCAGGGGAAGGACCAGACCACCGGGCTGTCGGAGCCGGCGAGGAGCGGCAGATTGCGGATCACCAGCCCAAGTCCGATCCCGAGGCCGAGGACGGCGACGCTGGGCGCCACGACGCGGGTCCAGATGCCGAGACCATGCGGCTGGCGGCGGAAATAGGCGATGATCGCGACCGAGACGAGGATCTGGACCGAGAGGACACCGATCACCGCGACCGCCGAGGTCCAGGCGAAGACGACCGCGTAGGGGTCGAGGCCGGAGAGGACGAAGGCGACGAGGAGCAGCGCGGCGATCACACCCTGGACCCGGCCGGCGACATGGGGCGAGCCATGCCGGTGGTGCACCACGCTCAGCGTCCGGGGCAGCAGCCCCTCGCGGCCCAGCGCGAAGAAGTAGCGGTTGATCGTGTTGTGGAACGAGAGCGCCGAGGCGAAGAGGCTGACCATGAGCAGGAGTTCCATCGCCGTGACCGACCAGGGTCCGAGAACATCGGCCGCCGCGACGAAGAAGAAGGTCTCGAGCCCGGCCTGGGCCGCCGCCTGGGCGCCGGAAGCTCCGTAATACTGGGTGATCGACCAGGTGGAGAAGGCGTAGAAGCCGGCGATGAGCGCGACGGCGGCGTAGGTGGCGCGCGGGATGGTGCGTTTCGGGTTCTCGGCTTCCTCGGAGAAGATCGCGGTCGCTTCGAAGCCCATGAAGGAGCCGATCACGAAGACGAGCGCGGCGCCGAGGCCGGGGGCGAAGACCGTCGTCGGGGCGAAGGAGGTGACGCTGATCCCCTCGGGGCCGCCGCCGCGGAGCAGGATGCCGACATCGAGCAGCGCGAGGATCGCGACTTCCGCCAGCATGCAGATGCCGAGGAGCTTGCCCGAGAAGGCGATGTTGCGCGCGCCGCAGAGGCCGACCACGACCATCAGCCCGAGAACGGCCGTCCACCAGGGAATGTCGAGGCCGAGCTTGGCGAGCGCGGCGGAGAAGAAGATGCCGAAGAGCGAGTAGACCGCGAGTTGGATCGCCTTGTAGGTGAGGATCGCGACTGCGGCGGCGGCGACGCCGGCGGGCCGCCCGAGGCCCTTGGAGATATAGGTGTAGAAGCCGCCGGCCGAACCTGCGAACCGGCTCATGGCAGTGAAGCCGACCGAGAACAGCAGATAGAGCAGGCCGGCGAGCACGTAGACGCCGGGGACGCCGGCGCCGTTGCCGAAGGCGAAGGCGGCGGGGGATGCGCCGACGACCGAGGCGAGCGGCGCCGCCGCGGCGACGACGAAGAAGACGATATGGACGGTGCCGATGGAGTTCCGGGCGAGTTGCCCTCCCTGGCCTGCCGTTTGATGAGCGACGTCGTTCATCGGGAGGGTCTCCCATTTTTGAGCGCGATGTGCGCGTTTCACTTGCTTGCTTTCCTTGAGACCGACCATACGTGCATGGCGGGGTTGCACGAATTGCAGGACGCGCCAGTGATTCGATAGTTTGCGCCACGGAGGCGAAATGCCCGAAATCGAGAGATCCGGCACGATCACGAGGCCCGGCACGCGCGTGGCGCTCATCCGGGTATCCTCGCTCGGGCCGGTGATCGATGCCCTGGACCGGCGCGGTTCCAAGGCCGACGCGCTGATGGCGCGGCACCTGATGAACCGGGGGCAACTCGCGGACCCCTATTTCGAGATCCCGCTCGCGAGATACGTGGCCATTCTCGAGGAGGCCGCGCAGCTCGAAGGCGACGAATTCTTCGGCGCGAGGGTCGGCGGAGCGTTCCGCCCGGCGCATCTCGGGCCCGTGGGGCTGCTCTTCGGATCATCGGCGACGTTGCGGCGGGGTCTGGAGCGGCTGGCCCGCTGGCTGAATGCCTGGCAGGCCGGCACGGCGATGCGGGTCCGCGAGGAAGACGGCGCGCTCGTCTGGAGCTACCGGCTCGACGCGGAGTTCTGGCCGCGGCGGCAGGATACGGAATACACCCTCGCGGCGACGATCGCGCTGGCGCGCGAGGCCTTCGGCTCCGCTGGCCGCCCGCTGGAGATCCACATCGAACACGGCGAGCCGCCCGACAGCGCCCCCCTCACCCGCATCCTCGGGTCGCGGCCCGAGTTCGGGCAGCCCGGAAACCGGCTGATCTTCGATCTCGATGAAGCGAACCGGCCGCGCCGGAAGGAGGACCGCGACCTGATGTCGATCCTGGAGCGGCATGTCGCGGATCTCTGCCAGCCGGCGGAAGGGCTCGACGGGCTGGTCGGCAAGGTCCGGACGCTGGTGCTCATGCATCTCGGCCAGCGGGCGATCACGCTGCCGGTGATGGCGTCGGAACTGCGCGTGTCGCAGCGCACCCTGCAGCGGAGGCTCGCCGCCGAGGGCACCTCGCTCCGCGATCTGGTGCGCGAATGCCGCCTCGAACTCGGGCGACTGCGGCTCCGCGACGGCCGCGCGAGCACGGAGGAGATCGCACGCGGCCTCGGCTATGCCGACAACACCGCCTTCTGGCGCGCCTTCAAGACGGGAACCGGCGAGACGCCTTCGGAATACCGGCGCAAGCGATAGCGGCGCGCGGCGGTCGCGGCCGGCCGATCGGGCCGCCGGAGTTCCGGTGCCGGTTCGACGGGTCCGGACTCGTGGCGGAGCGCGTCGGCGATGCCGGCGACCTCGGCGAGTTCGAGCGCCATCGCGACGATGAGGCCATCCTCGGAACCGAGCGCGCGACGACTTCGGCAACCTGACAGGGAGCGCCATGAAGGCGGTTTGCCAGCTTGGCGCATCCTGTGCGACTATCGCCGCGCGGCCGACATACGCGGGGGAGGACGCAGGTGGCCAGGCGGTACATTCAGGCGCAGAGCTTGACGGGGCTGAGCGAGGTCGCGGCGCAATTCGGGGAAGACGCATCGGCGGCGCTGAAGAGTTTCGGCATGAGTCCGAGGTTGCTGCGTGAACGCGACGTACAGATCGATTTCTTCCAGTACTGCCAGCTTCTGGAACATTGCGCCGAACGCTGGAACTTGCCGGATCTCGCCTTTCGCATGGCCCCTTTCCAGCATCTGGAAATACTTGGCCCGGTGGCGCTGGTCACCAGAATGGAGCGAAACCTCCGTGACGCGCTCCGGGCGATCCTGCGCAATCTGCTCATCTATACCAATAATCTGATCGCCGCCTTGGAGGAACAGGACGATACGGCCGCGATCGTCCTGTCGGTTCAGACCGGAGACACCGTGATCCGGCAGTACAGGTTCCTCGCGCTCGCGGTTACCAAGAACGTTCTGGAGCAGGCCGCGGGTTCTCCGATCCGGTTCGTCGAGGCGAGCTTCAGCGAAGTCGCCGAGGGCAAGATCCGGACGGCCGAGGCGTGGTTCGGCTGTCCCGTACGTTTCGGCGCCGCGCGCACCGCGCTCTACTTCGACCGCGCCGTGCTGGACCGCGAACTCGAGAAGCAGGATACCGCGTATCATTCGATCATTCGCCGCTTTCTGTCCACGACACGCGATGAGGCCGGTCTCAGCGTCTCCGATGGGGCCCGCGACGAGATCGCGCGACAGATGGAGCTTTCGGAATGCACGCTGGAAAGTGTCGCCCGCGCGATGCGGATGGAACCGCGTGGCCTGCAGCGCCGGCTGAAGGCCGAGGGCACGTCATTTCGTGAACTGGTCGACAACTGGCGGCGAGACCGGGCCATGTCGCTGGTGACGATGACCCGGATACCGTTGTCGGATGTGGCGGACGCCCTGGGCTACGCGCATCAGGCGGTGTTCACGCGGGCGTTTTCCCGCTGGCATGGCATCACGCCGCTCGCCTGCCGTCAGCGGGCGATGGGCGTGGAAGGGCGTCCGTGATCGCTACCGGCTGGCCATTTCGACCGGACGCGGACCTTCATACGCCTTGGCGATCGCCCGGTCGCCGGCCCGACGCAGCAGTCCCGGCGCGAGCCGCGCCATCTTGACCGCCGCGCGCGCCATGCCGGTCGGAACGATCTCGTAGCGGTCGGTCGCGAGGCCCTTCACGACATCGGACACGATGGCGCCCAGCGTCGCCTTCGGGATCGTCCGCACATGAGCGCGATTCTCGGGCGTGCGGCTCTTGTCGAGGTCGACGACCATGGGGCTGTCGAATTCGGCCGGGCACACAAGCTGGACCGTGATGCCCATCGGCTCCAGTTCGAAGCGCAGGCAGGACGTCAGCCCGACCAGCGCATGTTTCGAGGCGCAATAGGAGGTGTAGCCGAAGGCGCCGACCAGGCCGGCGATCGAAGCCACGTTGATCAGCCGGCCCTTCGAGTTCCGCAGATGCGGCAGGGCGGCACGGGTGGCGTTCAGCACGCCGAAGTAGTTGATCTCCATCACCTGACGGAAGTCGTTCGAGGTCAGCTCCTGGAAATGGCCCTCGCGCAGGATGCCGGCGTTGTTGATGAGCGCGTCGATGCCGCCCTGGCCTTCGGCGGCGGCGTTCATCGCCTCAGCCGAGGCCCGTTCGTCGGTCACGTCCACCGAATGCGTGCCGACGACGGAGCCGGGATGCGCCGCGTTGATCTCGGCCGCGGCCCTCGCCAGCTTCTCCGCGTTGCGCGCCATCAGCGTCAGCCGCGCGCCTTCGCCTGCCAGAGCCTTCGCCAGCGCGAGGCCGAGCCCTGAATTGCCGCCGGTAACGACGACGTGCCTGTTCCTGAAGCTCAGCTTGTTCATGAGATGATCCTCCGATGTTCGTGCTTCCTTGATTGGTCCGCGTCGCGCGGGAGGTGGCGGCACCCCTGCGCGCCCGCGGTGCCGCCTCGATCAGGGCGCGGCCACTTCGCGAGGGGCCGCCTCCCGCAGGGCGGCGAAGCGCTCGGCCATCGCGGTGATCGTCAGGCTGGGATTGACGCCGATATTCGCCGGGATGCTCGAGCCGTCCACGACATAGAGGCCCGGCGCGCCATGCACCTCGTGATTGGAATCGATCACGGAGTTCCCGGCGGAATCGCCCATGGGGCAGCCGCTCAGGATGTGGGCGGTGGTCGTGGTGCCCGCGAGAGATTCCGTGAGGAAGTTCATCGGCTGGCCACCCGATGCCCTGGCGAATTCGCGCGCGACCTCGTTCGCGGGCGGCAGGTAGCTGGGCAGGCCCGCGCCGGGCAGTTCGTCCGAGCACAGCATCGGCTTGAAGGGCGAGAACCAGCGCTTGCGATAGCGCAGCTTCACCGCGTTGTCGTGATCCTGCATCACGGTAAAGACGGTGATGCGTTCCTCCCAGTTCTTCGCGAAGAGGTTTCCGAGCATGAGGCGCGGATTGGTGACCATTCTCCACAGCGTTTTCAGCGCGCGTCGGCCGGGCCTGTGGCCGTCGACCAGCGGTCCCATGTAGGACTTCATGAAGCGGTAGCCGCGGTCGAAGCGGTTCTGGGTGATATGGGTGTGCTTGTCGGGGTAGAAGTCGCTGGAGATCGCGGTGCCGTCGACCATGTTCTGGCCCTTGGGATGCAGCACGGCGGTCAGCGCCTCGGAATTCGTCCGCACCACGCCACCCAGCGTCTCCGAGATCCCCGGCAGCGTGCCGAAGTGATCGCGGTTGCGGAACAGCAGATCCACCGTTCCGACCACGCCCGCGGCGGCGATCACCCTTCTGGCCGTGATCGTGTCGAGCGCGCGACCGCGGACGGGATCGACGAAACCGACGCGATACCCTCCGCCCGGAAGCGGCTCGATCCTGTCGGCCTTGCGGTCGGGCATGATCTTCGCGCCCTTCCTCTCCGCCAGATAGAGATAGTTCTGGTAGAGCGCGTTCTTCGCGCCGGTGGGGCACCCGGTCAGGCAGCCGCCGCAGAAACTGCATCCGACGCGCTTCGGGCCTTCTCCGCCGAAATAGGGGTCGTCGACCTCCTTGTCGGGGTCGCCGAAGAACACGGCGTTGGGCACCGGGCCGTAGGTGTCCTCGGCGCCCATGGCGCGGGCGGCCTGGCGCAGGTATTCGTCCTGCCGGGTCAGATGCGGGTTGACCGAGACGCCCAGCATCCGCCGCGCGGTCCTGAGGTGCGGCGCGAGCTCGCCGCGCAGGTCGATCCCGAGGCGCTTGACCTGGGGATCGTCGTAGAACTCGTCCTTGGGCGGCAGCATGACCGCGCCCCAGACGAGACTGCCCCCGCCGACGCCGACACCGCCGACCACGTTCACATGCCTGAACATGTGCTGCGCGAAGTATCCGCGCAGTCCGAGGGCGGGCATCCAGATGAGCTTGAACATGCTCTTCTTCGCGGCCTTGATGTCGTCCGTGCCGATCCTGCGGCCCTGTTCGGCCACCGCGACGCGCCAGCCCTTCTCGCTGAGGCGCAGCGCCGAGACCGAGCCACCAAAGCCGCTGCCGATGATGAGATAGTCGTAGTCGTGGCTGGCGCCCGCGGCGGGGACTTCCAGGGCTTTGTCATTCGTGGTCATGTCTTTCCTCCCGGCCGTTTGCTCGTGGGCCCGGCCTTTCGTCTTGCGGAATTGCTGGATGAGGGTCCGGGAAGGAGAGCCCGGCCCCGGTGCCGTTCAGCGGCGCTTCAGGAACCTGGCGGCCGAACTCGCGAGGCCACCCCAGGGCGGGCCCATCCGCTCGAAACCGTTGATGAAGCCCACCTTGTGAACCGAGCGCGCGTGGCTCAGCCGGCGGAAACCGTCGATGCCGTGATAGGCGCCCATGCCGCTCGGACCGACACCGCCGAAGGGCAGCATGTCCTGACCGACGTGCAGGATGGTGCCGTTGACCGTGACCCCGCCGGAGATGGCGCCGTCGAGGAGCCGTTCCTCGGTCGCCTTGTCCTTCGTGAAGATGTACATCGCCAGCGGCCGGTCGCGGTCGCGGATATAGGTCAGCGCGTCCTCCAGCGTATCATAGGGCTTCACCAGCAGGACTGGGCCGAAGATCTCCTCGTTCATCAGCACGCCGTCCTTCGGCGCGTTGATGACCACGGTGGGGCCGATCTTGCCGGCCTGGCCCATGCCCTCGTCCTCGTGTGTCAGCACCGTCGCCCCGGCCGCGCTAGCCTCCTCGATGGCATCGACCAGCCGCCGACGGTGCCGTTCGGAGATCATCGCGGTATAGTCCGGGTTCCGGGCCACGGTCGGGAAGGACCGCTTCGCCTCTGCGATCACGGCGTGGGCGAAATCCTCGACCTTCGCGCGGGGGACCAGCGCATAATCCGGCGCGACGCAGATCTGACCCGAGTTGGAGTACTTCCCGAAGGCGACGCTCCGCGCGGCCTGTTCCAGCGGGTAGTCCTCGGTCACGATGACCGGCGACTTGCCGCCGAGCTCCAACGTGACCGGCGTCAGGTTCTTCGCGGCCGATTCCATCACCTCGCGGCCGACGGCGGTCGAGCCGGTGAAGACCAGGTGATCGAAAGGCAGCGAGCTGAAATACCGCGCGACCTCGACGCCGCCGGTGATGACGGTCAGTTCGGCCTCGTCGAAATGCCTGGCGACCAGCGTGCGCAGCAATTCGGCGAAGCGCGGCGTGAATTCCGAGGGCTTGATCATCGCGCGGTTGCCGGCCGCCAGCGCGTCGACCAGAGGCGTCAGCGCGGTCTGCAGCGGAAAGTTCCACGGCGCGATGATGCCGATCACGCCCAGCGGCTCATGGCGGATGCGGGCCGAGGCGGGCTTGAAGGCCATGTCGACCGGACGGCGCTCGTCGCGCATCCAGCGCTTGAAGTTCCTGCGCGTGTGGCGCAGCGCGTTCAGCACGGTGACGATCTCGAAAAGCTCGGTCTCATGGTTCGAGCGGTTGCCGAAATCGGCGCCGATCGCCTCGACGAAGGCGGCGTCGTTCTCGACCAGCATCTTGCGAAGCCGGTCCAGACGGTCGCGGCGGGTCGCGTAGCTGGCGGGCGGCTCGTCGCGCGAGGCGCGGTACTGAAGATCGAACAGCCGGTGGGCCTCTTCTTCGGGATGTGCGAAGGAACTCTTGGCATTGTTCCACATGGTTGATCCTCCCGGATACATGATCTCAACTATCGAGGTCAGGATAGGCCGGGCCGGGCTGCGCCGCTTAACGCCGGGCCGCGGATTTTTATCTCCACACGACAGGCTCGGGCCTTGAGTCGTACCTCGGGGGCCGGGGGCGCGGCGGCGTGCCGAGCCGCAGGCGGCGGCCGGTCCGGCCACATTGTCCGCTCGGATTTCTGGGGGAAGACAGCGCGCTGCCGGTTGGCGCGTCGATGCCGATACGGGGATCAGGCCCGCCCCCTGATCACCAGGGGTCCCGCGCAAGCGGTTCCGTGCTCAAGGGCCGATGATGGGCCGGCGGGGCCGTGACCGAAGTCCACATCGGGCTCGTCTCGCAGCGAGGCGATTCCGCCGCTCCCGCGGAACGACAGGATCGCCGCGCCGCCAGAACGGCCGGGCTAGGCGGCGGCTGGCCGGCCCGCCGCTTCGGTCAGAAATTCTTCTATCCGCCGGGCCGTCCCTTCGGGATCGGTCAGGATGAAGAGGTGGCCGCAGTTCATGACTTCCAGCCGTGCGTCGGAAAGACGCGAGACCAGCATTCGGCCATTCACCAACGGCACGATCGGATCGTCGTCGCCCATCATGACGAGGACCGGTACCCGGATGCGGGGCAGCCACAGCCAGCTCGTCCAGCCGACCCCGGCCAGAAGCTGATAGAGATAGCCGCGCTGCGAATTCGGCTTCATCGCGGCGGCATGCCGGCGGATGACCGTATCATCCTCGCGCAGCCTGCCGCCATAGAGCGACGGTCCGATGCTCAGCATGTAGTCGGGCATGGTGTAGCGCTTCGGCGTGGCCAGTCTGGCCAGGACCTTCGGATTTCCCGGCACCATCACGAAGCCGGCCGAGGTCGCGGCGAGGGTCAGGCCGCGGCCGCGCTCGGGGAAATCATGGACGAACTGCTGCGCCAGCGCCCCGCCCCAGGATACGCCGAACACATCGACCTGAGCGATGTCGAGCCGGTCCAGGAGACGCGCCGCGAGGCGCGCCACCCAGGTCATCCGGTAGGGCAGCGACGGCGCGGGAGAGCCGCCGACGCCCGGAACATCGAAGGTGAGGATGCGCGTGTCCTGGAATGCGTCGGCGAAGGGGACGGCCGTCTCAAGGCTGGCCCCGATGCCGTTGAACGCGAGAAGCACGCGCCGCGCCGATTCCGGACCGAGCATCGCGTAACGCAGTTTCTGGCCGGAGATGGTGGCGGTTCGGCTTCCGGCGACGGCTGTCTCGCGGATCTCAGGCGGGTTCATTGACGTAAGTCCCCGGTGCCTGGCAGATCGGTCGGTGCCTGTCGGAACCGGGCTTCCCGCGGCCATCGACCCTGCCGTCCGACCGCGCTTCCAGCCAGCCCTGCCATGTCGGCCACCAGCTTCCCTCATGCTTCCGCGCGCCGGCGAGGAAGGTCTCGGCGCTGTCATGCTCGCCGTCATTGACCAGGAAACGCGCCTTCGGATTGCCCGGCGGGTTGATCAGCGACTGGATGTGGCCCGACTGGCTGAGGATGAACTCGGACTCGCCGCCCAGCAGGGCGCGGGTCAGATAGCAGCCATCCCAGGGGGTGATGTGGTCGGTCTCGCCGCCGACGAGGAAGGCATCGCAGGTCACGTTCCGCGGATCCAGTTCATGGCCGTCGACGATCAGCGCGCCATGCCCCATGCCGCCCTTCTGCAGCAGACGAAGCAGATCGCCATGCAGCGCGGCGGGCAGGTTGGTCGTGTCGGCGTTCCAGTACAGGATGTCGAACGCGGCCGGCTCGTTGCCCAGCAGGTAGTTGTTGACCCAATAGGCCCAGATCAGATCGTTCGGCCGCAGCCAGGCAAAGGCGCGTTCCAGATCCTTGCCGCCGAGAACCCCCTTGGAGCGCGAGAACAGCTTCGCAAGCTCCAGCGTTTCGATATTGGCGAAGAGCCCCATGGAGGTGTCCTTGCCGCCCGCCACATCCAGAATCGCGACGAGAAGCGACAGACTGGCGGCGCGGGTATCCCCCCTCGCACCCCAGAGCGAGAGCAGCAGCGCGGCGGTGATCCCGCCCGAACAGGCGCCGACGACGTTCAACCGCGCGCCGCCGGAGATCTCGCATGCGGCCTCCGACGCGCGATCGAGCGCCTTGATATAGCTCGCGAGACCCCAGTCGGCCTGTTCGGCGGTCGGGTTGCGCCAGCTCACGATGAAGATCTGATGCCCCCGCTCCAGCAGGTACTCGACGATCAACGGCCCGGCGCCAGATCCCAGATGTAGAACTTGTTGATCTGCGGCGGAACGATGAAGACAGGTGTCTTCAGAACCGTGTGGGTCTTGGGCGCGTACTGGATCAGCTCCAGATGATCTTCGGCGTAGACGACATGGCCTTCGCCGCGGGCAAGATTCTCGCCGACGGCGAACTTCGACTTGTCCACCATCGAGGGCAGGCCGCCATTCTCCAGCATGTCGCGGATCAACTGCTGCGCGCCCTTCCAGAGGTTCCGCCCGCCCTGTTCCAGCGTCGTCTTCATCGCCGTCGGGTTGCCCATCAGGAAATTGGTCGGCGCGATCGCATCGACCGCGAGGCCCGTCAGGAGACGCGCCCGCAGCTTGTCGCGCTCCGAGATCCCGAGGCTGTCGACCCAGTCGTACGTCGCGCGCGAGAACGCCAGGTAGGACTGCATCAGCGAGCGATAGCCTGGGTTCGAGTTCCAGACCGGATCACGGAAGCGCTTGTCGTCCTTCTCGGGCTGGACCTCGGATGCGCCGGAGAGGCTCTTCGACATCTCCTGACCCGCGGCCAGATACCGGCCCATCGCCTTCATCGGCTGGCTCATCGCCGACAGGTAGAAGTTGCCGAACGCATGGCCCAGGTCCGCGGCGCTCTCGATCCGGCGGGAGGCGGCGTCGCGCCCCTCGCCGATCTTGCCGAGCTTCCGGCGGACGGCCCTGCCTTGGCGGAGGACCGGTCGCGCGCCTTCCGGGCACCGCCCTTGGCGTCGGATCCATCGGATTTGGCAGACATCTTCTCCTCCTCCTCTTTTCTCAGGCCAGATCGCGCAGTTCGCGGCGCAGGATCTTGCCGACGTTCGACTTGGGCAGCGCGTCCACGAAGATGACCCGCCGGGGCACCTTGTAGCTCGCAAGCTCGGTCCGGCAGTGGGCGATCACATCCGCTTCGGTGACGTCCGACCCTTCGACGCGCACGGCGAAGATCCGCGCGGCCTCGCCGCTCTTCTCGTCCGCGACGCCGACGCAGGCGCATTCGGCGATTCCTTCGCAGGCGGCCACGGAGGCTTCGACCTCGTTCGGATAGACGTTGAAGCCCGAAACGAGGATCATGTCCTTCTTCCGGTCGACGATCCTGAGGAAGCCGCCCTCGACGAAGGTGCCGACATCGCCGGTGCGGAAATAGCCGTCCGGCGTGAACGCGGCGAGGTTGGCCGCGTCGTTGTTCCAGTAGCCGCGCATGATCTGCGGCCCCGCGGCGCAGATCTCGCCCGCCTCGCCCTCCGGCACCTCGTCGCCATTGTCGTCCAGCAGCTTGATGTCCGTCGAGCAGACCGGAAGACCGCAGCTTTCGGTGAAGTGCGCGACGTTCATCGGGTTGAGGCAGAGCACCGGAGAGGTTTCCGAAAGCCCGTAGCCCTCCTTGATGTGATGGCCGGTCACCGCCCGCCACTTCTCGGAGGTCGCCTTGATGACCGCCGCGCCGCCGCCGATGGCGACCTTGTAGTTCGAAAGATCGACCTCGCCGATGCGCGGATGCAGCGCCAGCCCCTGGAACATGGTGTTCACGCCCGGGATGACCGAGAACTTCAGGTCCTTGATCGTATCGATGAAGGCATCGGAGTCGCGCGGATTCGGGATCAGAACCTGTTTCGCACCCGAGGCGATGTAGGCGATCATCACCATCAACCCGAAGATATGGTAGTGTACCGGGGCACGGATTTGAGACAGCGCTTTGCGCCGGTTACGCCGCCAGTTTGACCGTGGCGGCTTCGGTTTCAAGGCCGAGTTGCGCGGCCCGGATCTGATCGGGCGTC